>JBDTWQ010000131.1:0-2393 GCA_040006595.1 Nitrosospira sp. | reverse complement strand
TACAGGCAAAAATTGGAATTATTCGTTCCGCGCCGGAACCAATACTTCCCGATTACCATTGGTTTGCATGGTCGAGACAAGACCGGCACGTTCCATCTCTTCGATCAGTCGTGCCGCACGGTTATAACCGATACGCAAGTGTCGTTGCACCAATGAGATAGAGGCACGACGGGACTTGAGCACTATGGCAACCGCTTCGTCGTAAAGCGGATCGGCTTCGCCACTTTCCTGCCCCATCATGCCGCTATTTTCACTTGTTCCGTTTTCTTCTTCTATCGAATTAAGCACGCCATCCACATAGCGCGGCTCACCATGTTCCTTAAGATAATCCACTACCCGGTGCACTTCCTGATCGGCAACGAAAGCGCCATGTACCCGTTGCGGATAACCGCTGCCAGGAGGCAGGTAAAGCATGTCGCCCTGCCCCAGCAATGCTTCCGCCCCCATCTGATCGAGTATAGTGCGCGAGTCCACCTTGCTCGATACCTGAAACGCGACCCGCGTCGGAATATTAGCCTTGATAAGACCGGTAATCACATCCACCGAAGGCCGTTGAGTGGCAAGAAGTAAATGAACGCCTGCGGCACGGGCTTTCTGCGCAAGCCGTGCGATCAATTCCTCGACTTTTTTCCCTACCACCATCATCAAATCCGCCAGCTCGTCTATTACCACTACAATCAACGGCATCTCTTCCAGTGGCTCCGGTGTATCGGGCGTCAGACTGAACGGATTGGTAAGCGGCTTCTCGCTCTTGATCGCGTCGCGGATTTTCTGGTTGTAACCACCAAGATTCCTCACACCCAGCGTCGACATAAGCTTGTAACGCCGCTCCATTTCCGCGACGCACCAACGTAGTGCACTCGCTGCCTGCCGCATATCAGTCACTACCGGCGCCAGCAAATGCGGTATGCCTTCATATACCGACAACTCAAGCATTTTTGGATCTACCAGGATGAGACGCACTTGCTCAGGCGTAGCTTTGTAGATGAGGCTCAGGATCATAGCGTTGATAGCAACCGATTTGCCTGATCCGGTCGTCCCCGCCACCAGTACATGCGGCATTCTTGCCAAGTCTGCTACCACTGGATGGCCGCCGATGTCCTTACCCAGCGCGATAGTCAATGGCGACGCCATCTCGGCATAAGCCTGCGAACTGAGAATCTCCGATAACCTTACTACCTGCCGCTTGGGATTAGGAATTTCCAGACCCATACTCGTCTTTCCGGGGATGGTTTCGACTACGCGTATGCTCACGACCGACAGCGACCGGGCCAAATCTTTTACCAGGTTGAGAATCTGATTACCTTTCACGCCTACAGCGGGCTCGATTTCATAGCGGGTGATAACCGGCCCGGGGTATGCCGCAACCACTTTAACCTCCACGCCAAAATCGATCAGTTTCCTCTCGATCAGGCGAGAAGTGAATTCAAGCGTATCCGTCGACAGTATTTCCACATCCTTCTTCGTCGGCTCATCCAGCAAACGCAATGGCGGCAGAGGTGAATCGGGCAAATCAACGAATAGCGGCGTCTGTTTCTCCTTGATCACTCGTGGCGACTTAAGAATGATGGTTGCGGGTTGCTCGATATGTAAAGGCGGTTGCTCATGGAAACGCTTTTTCCCGACCTCGACCAATTCATCCCGTCTGGTTGCAGAGACCAGCCCTGCACGTCGATCTTGCCAATCCTCCCAGCGACGTCTGACAAACAGGCAGCTTTCCTCCAAAATGGCTCCAAGCTTCTCCACAAAGCGCAGCCACGACAGGCCGGAAAACAAGCTGAAACCTATCGCAATCAATATCAGGAGGGCCAGCGTCGCACCGGTAAAACCTAGTATCTGCGACAGATTGCTACTAATCACTTGCCCCAGTACCCCTCCCGGAGTCTGCGGCAACATCATTCTGAGCGTATAAAACCGTAGTGCCTCAAGTCCGCTACTCGCGACCAGTAACACTAAAAAACCAACGGCTGAGACGAACAAAGGACGGCGATCGAACATTCCCACAAAATCAATGCGATGGTAAATCCATGACACCAGATAGAGCACAAATAACACGCACCACCACGCTGAAATGCCAAATAAATACAGCAGCAAGTCAGCCAGCCACGCGCCCGCAAGCCCCCCGGGGTTGTGTGCCGGCCCATCACCGCTATGCGACCACCCAGGGTCAGTACGATCGTAGCCATAAAATATAAGTGCCAGATAAAGCGCCACCCCCAGTAATGCAAGCCCGCCGGATTCGCGTAGCAGCCTGACGAGTCTCGGTGGCAAAGGACTGGAGCTCGGCTTTTTGGCCATTGGCTTATTAACGAAGCTCATGAATGGGATCGGAAAGCAAAAATAGGAAAAATAGGCCTGATTATATAGGGTAAATTATATAGAGTTAAATCAGG
>JBDTWQ010000130.1:0-11174 GCA_040006595.1 Nitrosospira sp. | reverse complement strand
CAAAGGACTTATTCCGAAGTTCCTTATGTGTCCACAGTTGCCGTTTCTCGCGGAATAATTACTCCGTGTCAGAAAACATGCTGGTGCTACTTATCAGCCAGCGCCTTGATAACCTTCTCGGTAATGTCCATGCGCTGACTGCGGTAAACCAGATCTCGCAGGGGCAATATCAGATCATACTTCTCTGTTTCCGCAATCGTCTGAATAGCTTTACTGGCACTCAGCTGAAGCGTGGCAACTTCGTCGTTCTGGCGCAAACTCAGATCTTCGCGCATCTGCCGTTGAGCGCGCTGATATTCGCGGTTGAGCGTGGCAAGGTCGCGTTCCTTATTGCGCCGGTCCGCTTCCGGCATGGTCTTGCCGTCTTTTTCCAATTGATCCTGAAGCACCTTTGCTTGCGACGCCATCTTCTTGATTTCCTGGTCGCGCGGTAAAAATTCCTTTTCTATCTTTTTTAGTGCTCGTACTGCTGGCGCTGATTCAGCGAGAATTTTCTCGGTATCCACGACGCCGATCTTGATATCATTCGCATGGGCGCCAAAAGATCCGCTAGCACAGGCAAGAACTATGCATGCTGCCGTTAAAGTTCGTCGCCACTGAACCTTGTGTTTCAATTTTATCTCCCGATGTCCGATTTAGAACTGCTGCCCAAATTGAAACTGAAATCGTTGCAGGTTGTCACCAGGCTGGTTATTTATCGGTTGTGCGACACTGACCTTAAGCGGTCCCATTGGAGAAATCCACATAACCGCAAGTCCAGCGGAATAACGCAATCCTTCCTGTGCTGGTATTACTCCGTCAGGACCATATACAGTGCCAGCATCCATGAACGCACTCAAGCGCACTGATCTATCATTCCTCATGCCGGGCATCGGAAATAATACTTCCATACTGCCCACTACACGTTTATTACCGCCCAACGTTCTATTATTACTGTCGCGAGGACCTAAGGAGCTGATATTGTAACCACGAACCGAGGTATTACCGCCGGCAAAGAAATTCTTGAAAAAAGGCAATTCTTTTCCATTGTACCCATTTCCGTATCCCAGTTCTCCGTTCAGCATAAGCGTGAAAGTATCCGTGAGAGGATAATACCATCTGAGTGCATAATTCAATTTGTAGTAAGTGAGGTCACCCCCCGGTAAGCCCGCCTCGGCAAATACACTCTGTGTGGTACCCGAGGTCGTCCAGATAGCGCTGTCGCGCCCATCCCGACGCCAACTGAGCGTTGCCGGTATGTTAAGGGTGGTGCGGCCGAATTTTTGCACGAAATCGATATTACGTTGCGGACTGCTGGCGCCCAAGTCGATTGTCGTGGTTTCTGCGGCAAGACCCGCAAGGACGCTGTCATTCTCGTTAAGCGGAATGCCAAAGCGCATACCGGCACCCGTAGTATCGGTATTAAAACTGTTTACTGATACCAGGGTACTCGTATTAAGGGTGCGCTTATAAAGATCAAACCCGCCTGTTATCCCGTCACGGGTAAAATAAGGATCAGTGTAAGACAGCGAATAGGTCTTGTTGACACTGCCGGTATTGACCATGAGATTGACTAATTTACCGGTACCGAAAATATTATCCTGGGCAACAGAACCACTTAGGATCAGACCTTGCATGTTGGAATAGCCTGCTCCAAACATTACAGCGCCCGTAGCCTTTTCCTTTACCTCGACGTTTACGTCAATCTGATCGGTAGCCCCCTCAACAGCGGGTGTCTCCAAGTTGACCGAATTAAAATAATTCAGTCTGTCAATACGTTGCTTGGAGCGGTTGATTTTGGAAGTTGAATACCACCCGCCTTCGAATTGGCGCATTTCCCGGCGAATCACCTCATCCCGGGTACGATTGTTACCCGTTATGTTGATACGTCTTACGTAAACCCGGCGGCCCGGATCCACAAAAAAGGTAAACGCCACCTGCTGCTTTTCGTTGTCCAGTTGCGGCGACGCGTTGACATTGGCAAACGCGTAGCCATCGTCGCCGAGCCGGTCGGTAATGAGCTTGATGGATTCAGTCAATTTTTCGCGTGAAAATACTTCACCCGCACTGAGCTTTATGAGCTTGCGCAATTCGGCTTCCGGCAGCAGCAACTCGCCCGCCAGTTTTATCTCGGAAACTTTGAATTGGGGTCCCTCAACTATATTTACCGTAATGTAAATATCCTGCATGTCGGGAGTAATTGATACCTGGGTCGACTCGATGCTGAATTCCAGATAGCCGCGGTTGAGATAATATGAGCGCAGTGACTCCAGATCGGCACCCAACTTCTGTTTTGAATATTGATCTTCCTTGCTGAACCAGGTCAGGAGGCCAGGCGTTCTCAATACGAACGCGCTCAACAGCTCCTTTTCCTTGAAAGCTTTATTGCCGACGATATTGAT
Organism: Nitrosospira sp.; assembly: GCA_040006595.1. Taxonomy (GTDB): domain Bacteria; phylum Pseudomonadota; class Gammaproteobacteria; order Burkholderiales; family Nitrosomonadaceae; genus Nitrosospira. The sequence goes on along the minus strand of JBDTWQ010000130.1, from coordinate 8,793 downwards.
CTTACGAATCTTGGCGGTTTTTCCTTCATCCACTTGAAAGTTGATTCCCACGCGATTACGTTCAAGAGGCGTGGTTGTTGTGGTAATTTTTACTGCATATTTACCACGGCTGATGTACTGATTCTTCAATTCCTGTTCAGCTCTTTCCAGTACTGAGCGATCAAAAATGCGTGATTCCGCCAGACCCGCCTGTTTCAACCCTTCCTTAAGCTTATCCTTCTCGAATTCCTTGGCGCCCACAATACTGATCTGTGCAATCGCCGGGCGCTCTTCCACCACTACAAGCAGGACACCATTGTCAGACTCCAGCCGCACATCTTTGAAAAAACCAGTTGCATAGAGCGCCTTGATGGCGGCCGCAGCCTTCTCGTCGTCAAGGGTGTCGCCAACTTTTACAGGTAAATAACTGAATACCGTTCCCGCCTCGGTGCGTTGTATGCCCTCCACTCGTATGTCCTTAACTACGAACGGCTCGCTCGCCCATGAAACCGAAGCGCAGAAGACAGAAACAAGCGCCACGAGATATTTGACTTTCATACTTGACATGCATACTTTAACTGGATATTAGCCGGCTGACATCGTTATATATGGCGAAGGCCATCAGGGAAAATAACAGCAGCATTCCGACCTGCTGACCAATCTCCGTGGCTCTGACAGAAAGCGGACTACCCTTGACGATTTCGATGACATAATACATTAAATGCCCCCCATCCAGCATGGGAATAGGCAACAAATTCAAGACCCCCAGACTGATGCTGATGAGCGCAAGAAATGCCAGGTAGGATGAAAGCCCCATTTGCGCTGACTTACCCGCGTAGTCGGCGATTGTAATAGGCCCGCTTACATTTTTCCATGACACTTCCCCGGCCACCATTTTCCATAGCATTCGCAGCGTAAACACCGATGTTTCCCAGGTTTTATTTATTGCCCTGACCATGGCCGTCCCGGCTGGATAACTGATTTCAACCAGCAGCTTTTCCAGTTCATTACGGTCGATTTGTGGTCCGATGCCTATTTTTCCGATTTTCTCCCCACTTTCAGTGTGAGCATCGGGAATAACCTCGATGTCGATGACGGTTGCTCCACGCCGTATTTCCAGTGTGAGCGGAATTCCTGGGCTGACTCGTATCTGTTGCACCAATTCTTCCCATAAGGTAATTTTCTTACCGTTAACTGCGAGGATTTCATCACCTGCCAGCAAACCAGCACGGTTGCCGGCGCTATCCGAAACAACTTGGGCGACAATGGGTTTCATTGCCGGCTGATAAACGCTCAGACCAATTTTTTTCAGAAAATCGGCATCCAGATCGTCCGCCTCGATTCCACTTAAATCCAACCGGTGCGAAGCCACTTCGCCCTCCTTGCTGAGGGTTTCCACGGTCACTGAGGGCGACCTCTCCACTGCATGCGACAACAGAAGCCAGCGCGCATCCTGCCAGGTAGCTACTGACTCTGCCCCGATTTTTGTTATGGTTTCTCCCATTTTGAAATTCGCGAACTCAGCGGGAGTCGCGGGCGTCACCGGCCCCACTATGGGTTTCATGCCGCTGACGCCTAGCATAAATAGCAACCAGTAAAGCACTATTGCCAGCAAAAAATTAGCGATCGGACCTGCCGCGACAATTGCAAACCGGTGCGCAACCGGCTTGCGGTTGAATGATCGCGTCAAATCCTCAGGTGCGACCTCATCTTCACGCTCATCCAGCATCTTGACGTAACCGCCAAGAGGAAAGGCGGCTACTACCCATTCTGTTTCATCCTTTCCCCAGCGCTTCCGCAATAATGGGTGTCCAAAACCGATTGAAAATCGCATCACCTTTACACCGCACCAGCGTGCCACCAGGTAATGGCCGAATTCGTGAAATACGATCAGCAGCCCCAAGGCAACGACAAAAGCAACTAGTGTGGAAAAAAATGTCATATCCACGCCCAGCGATGGCCATCGCGACCCAAGAAGGGCAAGAAGATTTTCAGCAAATGGATAGCGTACCTCGTCACTTCATGGGAAGGGAGGCCGAGACCGCAAAATCGGGAAAAGACGAGTGGACGGGTATCAAGCAGGGGATGTGAAAGAGAGCGAAGATTTATTAACGATGCGGCTGCTGTCCATTTGACAGAGACAAGCTGCTGCTTCAACACTGGCGCTGGCTTTAGCTGTCTTGGCCACTGCCCCGCCGATGAATAATGCACGTCGGCGTGGACCATTCCAGAGGCCAATAATCCTAACACTTTACGCCAGACACGCCAGCCATTCATGTGCGGCTTCACGCGCCACGCTATCTGCTGCCAGCACATCTTTAAGGGTGGCGAAGTCTTTGTGGCTAACTGTCTGCATGGTTTCTTCAATCATGGCTGGAATCGCAGTGAATGGCATGCGACACTTGAGAAAAGATTCCACTGCTACTTCGTTGGCTGCATTGAGTATTGCTGGCGCGCTACCCCCAGCGGCCAGCGCCTGGTATGCAAGCCTCAGGCAAGGGAAACGTCTAAAATCGGGAGCCTCGAAATCCAGACGCGCCACTTTGAACATATCCAGAGGCGCCACGCCCGCCTCAATTCGCTCAGGAAAACCTAAGGCATGCGCAATCGGGGTACGCATATCGGGATTACCCAGTTGTGCCAGCACCGAACCGTCCACATATTCGACCATAGAATGAATTATGCTTTGCGGATGAATTACCACCTGGATCTGCTCGGGCGCAGCATCAAACAACCAATGCGCTTCAATGACTTCCAGACCCTTGTTCATCATGGTGGCAGAGTCAACCGAAATCTTCTGTCCCATCACCCAATTGGGATGAGCACAAGCCTGCCCCGGCGTTACGTCCTCCAGTGAGTTTAGCGATAATTGCCGGAACGGTCCACCCGACGCGGTCAGCAGGATCCGGCGTACCCCAGCCGCACCCAAATCCCCAGAGAAATTCTGCGGTAGCGATTGGAGAATGGCGTTGTGTTCGCTGTCTATCGGCAACAGGGTGGCGTGATTCTGTTTAACCACATCCATAAAAATCCGCCCAGCCATAACCATGGTTTCTTTGTTGGCAAGCAGCACTTTCTTGCCCGCACCGGCGGCGGCAAATGTAGGACGTATGCCGGCCGCGCCGACGATCGCCGCCATCACCGTATCCACGTCAGGTAGTGATGCCACTTTCTCCAGCGACTCGACACCGGATAGCACTTCGGTGGCAAGTCCGGCTGCGCGAATTTCTGTCTGCAGCCACTCGGCACTGGCTGCTTCGAGCATTACCGCATAACGCGGCTGGAAAAGACGGCATTGTTCCAGCATCTTTCTGGAATTGTTATTGGCGGTAAGTGCAACAACGTGAAACCGGTCAGGATGACGTGCAACCACATCCAGCGTATTCACTCCAATAGTGCCGGTAGAGCCAAGAATAGTGAGATGTCGAACGGTGATCATAATTCGGATTGTAAAAATAAGAGCGATAAGACAGCTATCGGGAGGGTTGAAGTAAGCGCATCGATGCGATCAAGTATACCACCGTGCCCAGGTAAAATATTGCCGCTATCCTTCATTCCGGCATGACGTTTCATAAGGGACTCGAACAAATCACCAATGACACCCATCATCACAAGCACTAGCAACAGCGGAACCAGTAACATGCCATGCGCTTCTTCGCCGACGATATAGCTCCATGTCAACGCATAAATAGAAACAGCGACCAGCGCTCCCGCCACGCCTTCCCAAGTCTTGCTAGGGCTGATATCAGGTGCGAGCTTATGCTTTCCCAGTGCGCGCCCGGTAAAATAAGCTGCGCTATCGGAAATCCAGACGGTAGCCATGAAACCCAGCAGGAGCAGCGGGTCGATGGCTCGCAACTGGTACAGGGCCAGGCAGGTGGGCAATAGCAGTAGCCAGCCTATTAAAGCCAGTAAGAGGGGATTCTTGATGGGACGATTTAACTTCAGCAAAACCGGTACGCCAAGCGTCCAGAATACCAATGAGGCGACGTAAAACCAAAGAAAGGATGGCGTATATGGGTCCACCAAAACCGCCTCGCTCAATATAAACAGCAGTTCTCCACCTAGGATTGCGGTAAGTACTGGATAAATGACGGCATTAGTAATGGAGAATTTTGCCAGCTTGCTCCATTCTGAGGAGCCAGTCACGGTCAGGGCAAGCAGCAATACCATCCAGAAAATCGCTGACAAGTAAAACAGTGCCGCCAGAAACAGGAATAACATGATAACGGCGGTGAAAATCCGGGTCTTAAGCATAATAGAGGGAAACTAAACTGGGAGCACTATCGATCAAGAAGGCGTAGAAGCTATGCCCTTCTTGTGGCGGCAATGTCTCTTCCCTCGTTCACACACGACGCCATTTGAAGCTGTTCACTGGTACGTCCAAAGCGGCGCTCGCGTTGCTGATAAGATTGAATGGCCAGATCAAGTGCACGAGCGTCAAAATCCGGCCATAGGGTATCGGTGAAATACAGCTCTGTGTAGGCTAGCTGCCACAATAGAAAGTTGCTGATACGCTTTTCACCACCAGTACGGATGAATAAATCGGGTTCCGGAGCATAGTTCAATGCAAAATACTGCATTAAATCTTTCTCATCGAAACAAGTCGCCAATTCGGGAAGTTGATCCAGCATCTTGCGAATGGCTTGCATAATATCCCACCGTCCCCCGTAATTGGCTGCGATGGTAAGCGTAAATTGGGTGTTGTTCGCAGTCAGCGCCTCTCCGTTGCGAATAAACTCGACTATTTTAGGCTCGAATTTTGACAAATCACCGATTACCTTGAAGCAAATGCCGTTCTCGTGCAGCTTGGCAACCTCCTGCTCCAATACAGTTATAAAAAGTTGCATCAGGAATGTGACTTCGTCCGTTGGCCGACGCCAGTTTTCGCTGCTGAAAGCGAACAAAGTGAGATATTCCACACCGCGCTCGACACAAGCCTTAATAGCAGTCCGCACTGTCTCCACCCCACGTTTATGCCCAGCCACTCTAGGCATGAAGCGGTTTTTCGCCCAACGGCCATTGCCATCCATAATGATGGCAATGTGCCGGGGAATCGTGCCGGTTTCAGGTATTTCGCGGGTTGAGCTTGTGGTAAGGGGCATGGGGAGAATACAGTTGAATTAAGGGTATAGCAAAAATCCAAATTCTTGAACTTCCATTCGCGGATTTGCCTCTTTTACCCCGCGTCGTTGAATTGTTCGACTGCTCAGATTGCCATCAACTCAGTCTCCTTTGCCTGCAATAGCTTGTCAATTTCTGCGATGTGGCGGTCGGTAAGCTTCTGAATCTCATCCTGCCCGCGGCGTTCGTCATCCTCGGCGATCTTTTTTTCCTTGAGTAAATCCTTCAGATGGGCGTTTGCATCACGGCGTATATTGCGCATCGCGACGCGCGCGGTCTCAGCCTCATGTTTCACTACCTTGGTGAGGTCACGACGGCGTTCCTCGGTGAGCGGCGGCATCGGAACACGGATCATCTCGCCTACGGTTACAGGATTCAATCCCAAGTCGGAATTTCGGATTGCTTTTTCAACCACACTCAACATTTTCTTTTCCCAAGGTGCAACGCTGATAGTACGAGCATCCGCCAAATTCACATTCGCCACCTGACTAATCAGTGTGGGCGCGCCATAATAATCGACCGTAACATGATCGAGGAGGCCAGTATGAGCCCGGCCAGTTCGTACTTTGCCCAGATCCAGTTTCAAGGCCTCCAGGCTTTTCTGCATTTTTTGTTCAGCGACTTTTTTAATATCGGCGATCATAATATTTATCAATTACAGATAAAGGCGAAAATGCAAGCACTACCGCAAGTACATCTTGCAATAATTCAATATTAAAAACCCTTGAATGAATTCACACCTGCACCAGCGTTCCTTCGTCTTCGCCCATTACTACCCGTCTCAATGCTCCGGCCTTAAAGATGCTGAACACATTGAGCGGTAGCTTCTGGTCCCGGCAAAGAGTCAGTGCGGTGGCATCCATAACCTTCAGGTTTTGGGCAATGGCTGCGTCAAACGACAGACGTTGGTAGCGTATGGCGCTGGGGTCCGTCTTGGGATCCGTGTTATATACGCCATCCACCTTGGTGGCCTTGAGCACGATATCCACATTCATCTCCATACCACGCAATGCGGCAGCGGTGTCGGTGGTAAAAAAGGGATTGCCAGTACCGGCGGCAAAAATCACTACTTTGCCTGCGTCCAGATAGCGCATCGCCTTACCGCGAATATAAGGTTCTACCACTTGATCAATACGTAACGCGGATTGCACCCGGCTTACCAGACCAGCACGGCGCATGGCATCCTGCAGTGCCAAGGCATTCATGACAGTAGCCAGCATTCCCATGTAATCGGCGGTGGCGCGATCCATTCCATCTTCAGCGAAGGTCATGCCACGAAAAATATTACCGCCGCCGATAACGACTGCAATCTGAACGCCTAGCCGGCTTATATCTGTTATTTCGGCGACAATTCGCTCAATTACAGCACGGTTGATGCCATAGCTGTCGTCACCCATCAAGGCCTCGCCGGAGAGCTTCAGCAGAATACGCTTATAAGCGGTGGTCATCATGTATGTTTTAGTTTAGCTGTGAGGCCTTGTCTTCTTTCATTTGGCTCACTTGAGCCATCACCTCAGCAGCGAAATCGCCAGATTTCTTTTCAATACCTTCCCCTACGACGAATAGGGTAAAGCTATTAACCTGGGCGGATTTTGACGCAAGTAGTTTTCCCACGGTCTGATCCGGGTCCTTGACGAAGGGCTGACCGAGCAATGTTACTTCGGCAAGATATTTGGCAACACGTCCATCCACCATTTTTGCGACAATATCGGCAGGCTTGCCGCTTTCCGCGGCTTGCGCGCTGTAGATCGCCCGTTCACGCGCCAACAGATCGGGTGAAATCTGCTCACCTGAAACGCAAATAGGTTTGCTCGCAGCGACATGCATCGCCAAATCTTTGCCTAGCGTTTCATCACCGCCTGTGTAATCGACCATTACACCCATTTTCGCGCCATGCAGATATGAAGCAAGATGTCCCTGTGTCACATAGCGCACGAAACGGCGTACGCTAATATTTTCACCCAGCTTCATTACCAGCGCTTTTCGGAATTCATCCACATTCTTGCCGTTCGCCAAAGTAGCGGCCGCCAACGCTTCCGTATCCGTCAGATTTTTCGCTGCCACCAACTGCGCCAGATCGCGGGTGAAATTGATAAAATCCTCATTTCTGCCAACAAAGTCAGTTTCACAATTGACTTCCACTAACGCACCGCTTTTGCCATCGGGCGCTATAAATGCCCCTACCATTCCTTCTGCGGCGATTCGTCCGGCGGCCTTGCTCGCCTTCGCGCCACTCTTGATCCGCAGTTGATCCTCCGCTGCTTTCATGTCACCGCCGGTTTCAGTCAACGCTTTTTTGCACTCCATCATGCCCAGACCGGTCATTTCGCGCAACTCCTTTACCATCTGTGCGGTAATATCCGCCATATTCACTCCAGATCTACAATTAGTTAAAAGACCGCAGCCTGCTTCGCATTGCCGACATGACTCCACATGAAGGCAACGCGAACATAACTGGCTCTCACACAAGGCTACCTGATCGCTACTCCGCTACTACTGCGTCGTCCGTCTCCGCAGATTCACTTCCGATAATTTCGTGCACGATCTGGTTACGCCCCTCCAAAATCGCATCGGCCACACCGCGTGCATACAAGCGTATCGCCTGGCTGGAATCGTCGTTGCCGGGAATTACGTAATCCAACCCCTCAGGACTGTGGTTGGTATCCACTACACCGACTATCGGAATACCGAGTTTTTTGGCTTCCGTGATAGCGCCTTTCTGGTAACCTACATCAATTACGAACATGGCATCGGGAATTCCTTTCATGTCCTTGATGCCGCCCAAGCTGCGATTAAGTTTCTCTAATTCGCGCTGAATGCCAAGCGCCTCTTTCTTGGAAAGCTTATCGAGTGTGCCATCCCCTACCATTGCTTCCATGTCATGCAGGCGCTTGACGGATAGTTTTATCGTTTTGAAATTGGTCAGCATTCCACCGAGCCAGCGCTGATCGACGTAAGGCGAACCACAACGGAGCGCTTCCTCACGCACGATGTCGCGCGCCTGACGCTTAGTACCGACGAATAGGATATTGCCCTTGTTTGCCGATAACTGACGCACGTATTTCATTGCGTCCTGGTACATCACTAAGGTTTTTTCCAGATTAATAATGTGTATCTTGTTGCGATGACCAAAAATATACTGAGCCATCCTGGGATTCCAGAAACGGGTCTGATGCCCAAAATGGACACCGGCTTCCAGCATTTGTCGCATGGTTACTGACATGAATTTCTCCTTTAGGGTTGAACCTCCATCCGCCATAGCAGCTCTCTCTGAGAGCACCCTTGGAATAGGCAGATGTGCGAATTTAAGCTGATATTTAAGCGGGGTTATCGAAATGAGATTAGCCGCAAAAACCAGATTAGCATGAATTATATCATTTTTGCCGAGGCTCGCTCAATTTGAACCTATCCAATGGGTGAACATGCCGCCGCACCCATCTTTAGGACTTTCCGATTACGATTACAGTCTAGTGTGCAATGAGGAGAAAAGAGGGAAGAGGATAGGATATACAAGAAGAAGACAGATAATCGAAACAAGTAAAATCAATCTGATTATGTGCGTCAACGTACATACCGGAACTACCAATTGGGGGAAACTTCCGTTTCGTGCTGGAATACGGCATATTTATATTACAAAAGGAGCTAACTATGGCAAACGACACTTCCCCGAATAAAACAGACGATGCACGA
>JBDTWQ010000129.1:0-5035 GCA_040006595.1 Nitrosospira sp. | reverse complement strand
GCTACAGGGCGGATTGCACGATTTTTGCGGCGCATGACGGTGTTGCAGCTCCTTGGAATGGAATAACCATTCCGCACCGTCGCGCCTTGCCCTGCACCCCGAAAACCACACACTCCACTCCGTCCAACTGCCGGATTTAGGATAATTTTTAGCGCACATTCGATACCAGCCTGCTCATGCAATCCGATAAAGAATTCGAGAGTCTGGTACGTAATCTGATCACCGATGCGCAGGAAATCAGCGTTCTGTGGCAGCTTGCCGTATTGTTTGCAAGTCTTGGGCTCGCATGGTTTTTGCTGCGGCGATTCAGGCAACGTATTCCGTCGCAAGCCAGTACCAGCCGCACGCTGAATATCAGCATGAACAGCATGAGCCAACTCATGTTTCCGCTCTTTGCGCTCACCCTCGTCATAATCGGCAGATGGGCGCTGCATCACTGGTACTCAACGCACGTTCTCAACATTGCTATCCCGTTGTTATTTGCGCTAGCGCTGGTTCGTGCGGCCGTCTATATGCTGCGTCGGGTCTTTTCCAGTCAGGAATGGCTGCGTCCGTGGGAACGATTTATCGGTTGGGCTGTGTGGATCGGACTGATGCTCTATGTAACCGGTCTGATGCCGGAAATTCTAACCCTCCTTGATGATATTTCCTTCCATGTTGGTAAGCAGCGCCTCTCGGTATTGCTGATCGTCCAGGGAATTCTTGCATTCACGATCAGTGTCCTGGTGGCGCTCTGGCTCGCTCGTTCGCTTGAAGCTCGTATCATGGATGCCGATTCCCTGGATATGAATCAGCGAATAATACTGTCAAAAGTTAGCGGCACTCTACTGATTCTGACGGGGGTGCTGGTGGCATTGCCCATGGTCGGGGTGGACATTACCGTTCTCTCGGTATTCGGTGGCGCACTCGGCGTTGGGCTAGGATTGGGTCTCCAGAAAATTGCCAGCAACTACATAAGCGGCTTTATCATTCTTCTGGATCGCTCTCTGCATATCGGCGACGTCGTGACGGTGGATAACCGCAAAGGCAAGGTCACCTTACTTACCACGCGATATGTGGTGCTCAAGAGCGACGATGGCACCGAAGTCCTTATTCCGAACGATACGTTTATTACTTCGACAGTTGTCAGCCAGACTTACTCGAACCACCGGTTACGCTTGCTTTTCGCGATTCAGATCGGGTATGCAAGTCCTGTTGAAGTCGCCATGAACATCATGGTGAACGCTGCGAAGAAACGGCCACAGATATTGCCAGAGCCCGAACCCGTGGTGCACCTCAAGGAATTCGCCGATAGCGGGATCAATCTGGAACTGATTGTATGGGTGGAAGATCCCGAGGGTGGAGTCCTTCGGCTACGCTCCGGCCTCAATCTGGAAATATTGTCGGAATTTCAGAAAAATGGCATCGAAATTCCTTTCCCGCAGCGGGAAGTGCGACTGGTGCGGCCAAGCAAATTGAAAAATTAGTCGCGGCGCGGAGTTGTCTGCTTGAAATGGTCCGATAGTGCCACCATCCAGGAAAGCAATAACATGAGGAAAGGGAAAGCGCGGTGCCCGAGTTCACGCTCCCCATTATGAATATTTACTGGGTCTTTTTCTGAATGAACTCGATCTTGTAACCATCCGGGTCTTCCACAAATGCAATCACGGTGGCGCCATGTTTCATCGGCCCCGCTTCACGCGTAACTTTACCGCCACGCTTTTTCACTTCCTCGCAGGCCTGGTAGGCATCATCCACTTCTATGGCAATATGTCCGTAGCCCGTGCCTACGTCGTATTTTTTGACATCCCAGTTGTGGGTCAATTCCAGAACCGCGCCATCCGCTTCATCCTGGTAACCGACAAACGCAAGGGTAAATTTTCCGTCGGGGTAATCTTTTCGGCGCAGCACTTTCATCCCTAGCACATCGGTGTAGAAAACAATGGATTTTTCCAGGTCGCCGACTCGCAGCATGGTGTGCAGAATGCGCATTTAAATTTCCACCATTTCAAAATCTTCCTTGCGGGCGGCACATTCTGGACAAGTCCAGTTCATCGGCACGTCTTCCCACCGTGTACCGGCAGGAATGCCTTCTTCCGGCGATCCTTCGGCTTCGTCGTATATGAAGCCACAAATAAGGCACATGTAACAACGATAAACGCGAGTTTCGGTAGTAGGCATGATAGTAGTAATTTGGGTTAAAATGCCATTTTACGGTATTAGCCTATGTCTCAGCCACCCCCAATAGTACTTTCTTTCGCTGCTAGCGATTCTAGCGGTGGCGCCGGTGTCCAGGCCGATATTCTCACTCTCGCCAGCATGGGCTGCCATCCGTTGTCAGTGATTACCGCCATTACTGTGCAGGATACCGCTGGAGTAGATGATGTAATGGCGCTAGATCCGGAATGGGTGGCAGATCAGGCCCGCGCAGTTCTGGAAGACATGCCGGTACATGTTTTCAAAATCGGGATGTTAGGCAGTGTCGAGATCATTACAGCCATTGCCGAAGTGATTTCTGATTACCCTAACATTCCTTTAGTGCTGGACCCGGTGCTGGCCTCGGGCCGCGGTGACGAACTCGCCAGCGAAGATATGGTGGTGGCGATGCGCGAGCTGTTACTTCCCCAGGCCACCATCATCACCCCCAATAGCATGGAAGCGCGGCGACTCGCACAGGATGATGAAGATGACTATGACACACCACCTTTGAGCCAGTGCGCAGCCCGGCTATTGCATATGGGCTGCGAATACGTGCTAATCACCGGAACCCATGAAAATACTTCACAGGTAATTAACAACCTGTATGGAATCGATGGTGTCATACGTACAGATTCGTGGCAGCGGCTGGCGGGTTCATTCCACGGGTCGGGCTGCACACTTGCCTCGGCTATCGCCGCTACGCTCGCCAATGGCTTGCCCCTCGCCGAGGGAGTGTATGAAGCGCAAGAGTATACCTGGCAATCGCTGAAATCCGGCTTCCGTCCAGGAATGGGACAGTATCTACCAGACCGGTTATTCTGGGCCCGCGATGAGATCGATGCCGCAGATGGAGATAAGGCGAATGACGCGGCCGCGAATTGACGGTTTATATGCGGTCACACCGGATGTGGCTGATAGTGCTAACCTGGTTACAATGACACAGCAGGCGCTGGCAGGCGGAGCGCGGCTGGTCCAATATCGTAACAAGACAGCGAATATCGCGCTGCGGTTGGAGCAGACCCGTTTACTTGCTCATCTTTGCCGGAAATTCAACGTACCCTTCATCGTCAACGATCACCTGGATCTTGCCGCTGAAGTCGGCGCTGACGGCGTGCATTTAGGACAGGAAGACGCGTCCGTAACCGAAGCGCGACTCAAGCTGGGGCACAGAAAGATTATTGGGGTCTCTTGTTACGACCGGCTGGAGCTGGCCGTCGAAGCCGAACGTCAAGGCGCGGATTATGTCGCATTTGGCGCTTTTTATGTTTCCATCACCAAACCTGGCGCGACAGCCGCATCTATCGATTTGCTACGCCATGCAAAACGAAAACTGCATATTCCCCTTGTCGCTATCGGGGGTATTACTTCGAACAATGCTGCGGAATTAATACATCAAGGTGCCAACGCGGTCGCAGTGAGCAACGCTCTGTTTGGTGCCCGGAACATTCAGTCGGCAGCTGAGAAATTTTCCCGATTATTCAAACAAACCTCGCATTCCTTTCCTCATAATTATGAGTTATCAAATGACCTCACGTAATCAGCAATTATTCGAACTCTCCCAGAAGTATATTCCCGGCGGCGTTAATTCACCCGTGCGCGCCTTCAAGTCTGTGGGTGGAACGCCGATATTCTTCCGGCGGGGACAAGGGGCTTATGTATGGGACGCAGACAATAAAACCTACATAGATTACGTCGGCTCCTGGGGACCCTTAATTCTTGGCCATGCCCATCCTGAAGTGATTAAAGCAGTGCAGGCGGCAGCGCAAGATGGTTTGACGTTTGGCGCGCCCACCGAAGCAGAACTCGAAATAGCCGAGTTGCTGTGCAAACTGGTTCCTTCAATTGAGCAGGTGAGACTGGTGAGCTCGGGAACTGAAGCTACCATGAGCGCCATTCGTCTGGCGCGAGGCTACACCGGCAGAAACCGCATCATCAAATTCGAGGGTTGTTATCATGGCCATGATGACGCCTTACTGGTGAAGGCAGGTTCCGGGGCCCTTACTTTCGGTCATCCCAGTTCTGCCGGGGTTCCCACGGGAACTACTGCCAGTACCATGGTGCTTGATTACAATGATCTTACTGGTGTGGAACAGGCGTTCAGCCAATTTGGTGAAGAAATCGCCGCGGTCATCGTCGAACCCGTGGCGGGCAATATGAATCTGGTAGCACCGCAACCCGGCTTCTTGCAGGCCCTGCGCGAGTTATGCAGTAAACACGGCAGCGTGCTTATCTTTGATGAAGTGATGACTGGCTTTCGCGTTGGATTGGGATGCGCCCAGGGACTCTACGGCATCAAGCCCGATCTTACTACGCTCGGCAAGGTGATCGGCGGCGGTATGCCGATGGCTGCGTTTGGCGGCAGGCGTGACATTATGCAGTGCTTGGCCCCTTTAGGACCCGTGTACCAGGCAGGTACGCTTTCCGGTAACCCTGTAGCGGTGGCGGCGGGGCTTGCGACGCTGAAGCTGGTACAAATGCCGGGGTTCTACGAAAAACTCACTGCCAGTACCCGGCAACTTACTGAAGGCCTCGCCGCAGCCGCCAAAAAACACGGTATCCCTTTTTGTGCCCAGGCGCTGGGGGGCATGTTCGGTCTCTATTTCCGTGAAAGCCTGCCAACAAGTTACGCTGAAGTAATGGAATGCGACAGGGAAGCATTTAACCGCTTTTTCCACGCCATGCTTCGAGAAGGCATTTACTTCGCTCCGTCCGCATTCGAAGCCGGATTTGTTTCCACGACTCACGGCGATGTTGAAATCAGCAAGACACTGGTTGCAGCTGAAAAAATATTTAGCACATGGTAATAAAAAACCGACCCGAGGCTCCCCGGATCGGTTTGATTGGCGTCGTTTCAGAT
>JBDTWQ010000128.1:0-9575 GCA_040006595.1 Nitrosospira sp. | reverse complement strand
TGCGGCGTTATGCTGGGAACTGGTGTATCACCGTTTGGTGCAAGGTGCGGTCAGGCAGCATTGGTTGCAAACGGCACGGCATCATCTCGAGCTGGTGCTCGATTTATCGGACGCCGCGCCCGCGACACTTGCTGTACCTACTATGGTTGCTACGTCCACTGCATCGGATCCAGACAGCTGGTTATTATATGGACGGATTCTACTGGATTCGAGCGATCTGGTGGCAGCAAGGCGCGCCTTTGCCAATGCACAGACCGGCGGCATAGATGAACAGAAAATCTTGCCATGGCTTGCGGAAATCGCTTTCAATGAAAGGAAATTTCCGGAGGTAAGGCGTCATCTGGCAGCGCTCGGACGGACAGGCGAAAAAGGGCGGGATCTGGCCCAAGTGAAAGTGTGGTGGGCCCAGTGAATAGCGGTACGGAGACGCGGGTCGTACAGGCAGTGCGGGCAGACAGGCCGATGGCTGACAAGCCGGTAGCCGATATCGCCTTGTTACTCGAAGGCACTTATCCGTATGTCCGGGGAGGGGTATCCGCATGGGTTCATCAGATTATCAGCGGCTTGCCGGAAATCAGCTTTGCCGTCATCTTTATCGGCGGCGATCAAAAGATGTACGGCCCCGCACAGTATCAATTTCCATCCAATGTAACGCATGTCGAAACGCACTATCTGCTGCGCCCCGCTAAATCTTCTAAAGCAAGCGCGCGCAAGGGCAATCGCCGGGCGTTCTCGGAAATGGCCGAGCTGCATGCGCACATACGGCAATCGGCTCAGCTGTCAGGCGAGGAAATAATCAGCGCATTTTCCCGGCTGGGTTCCGCCGAAGGTGTCAGCGAGGAGGATTTTCTGTATAGCGAAGCGTCGTGGGACTATATTACCCATCAGTACCGGGAGCGCTGCACGGAACCTTCGTTTGTCGACTATTTCTGGGCGATACGCGCCATGCACGCGCCGCTATTCATCCTGGCGGATATCGCGGCCAAATTGCCGCCCGTGAAGGCTGTGCACGCCATTTCGACCGGTTATGCCGGATTGCTGGGCGCGATGATCCGCCTGCAGCGCGGCATTCCGTTCGTGCTCACCGAGCATGGCATCTATACCAAGGAGCGGAAAATCGATCTGGCCCAGGCAACCTGGATTCATGATCATAGTGATGACGTTTGCAATACCCTGCATGATGAGATGGGATATATCCGCGGTCTCTGGATCAAATTCTACGAGCAGATCGGCCGCATGGCCTATGCACAGGCGTCGCCCATTGTCAGCCTGTATGAAGGCAATCGCCTGCGACAGATTGCGGATGGCGCGGCGCCGGAGAAAACACGGGTCATCACCAATGGCATTAACCTGCAACGCTATCAGGCCGCGCTCGAAAAACGTCCGAATGGAATTCCGCCGATTCTAGGATTGATTGGACGCGTGGTGCCCATCAAGGACATCAAAACATTTATTCGAACCATGCGAATGCTGGTCAATGAGCGAACGGATGCGCAAGGGTGGATCGTTGGTCCGGAAGATGAGGCTCCATCGTATGTGAATGAGTGCAAGGAACTGGTCGCAAGCCTCGGCTTGAAAGATCATGTCAAATTCCTGGGCTTCCAGAACGTGGCGGAGATTCTTCCACAACTGGGTTTGATGGTATTGACCTCCATCAGCGAGGCGCTGCCTTTAGTAGTGCTGGAAGCGTTTGCCAGCGGCGTGCCATGTCTGGCCACGGACGTGGGTTCCTGCCGGGAGCTCATTGAAGGCAACAGCGAAGGGGATCGCGCCCTCGGTGCAGCCGGGAGCGTTGTTTTTATCGCAGATCCTGAAGGGGCAGCAAAAGCCGCGCTGGAACTGCTCAATAACGCCATGCGCTGGCGCGCGGCGCAGCGGGCAGGGCTTGAGCGCGTAAAGCGTTACTATGATGACAAGCTGATGTTTTCCTCCTATCGGGAGCTTTATGTACAGGCGCTAAGAGATGCTCCGGGTGGCATCCCAGGCGGCGCTCCGCAGCCGTCGGCTTCCCCTGCATCCTTAACCATACAAGAGTGATATGGCGGGCATAGGGTCTGAAATCAAAAAAATCCTGGAGCGCGACAGCTACTGGTCGGTATTGCGCGCCTATGGTTATGCGGGGCTGGTCAGTGGCGGCCCCTGGGTGCTTTCCATTCTAAGCATCATGATGATCGGTATTCTTGCCGTCGTCCTTGGCGTTGCCCAGCGGGAGGTTAATGCGTTTCAGATTTGTGTGACCTATCTGATGGCGGGCTCATTAATCTGGACCGGTGGCATGCAATTAATGTTCACGCGCTTTGTCGCGGATCAGACGTATTCAAACAACCAGGCCGAGATACTGCCAAACCTGTTTGGCGTATTGCTGGTCACGATGGCGGGCGGCTCTGTATGGGCCGCACCTTTCATTTTCTGGTCTTTCGCGGAGCCATTTATTCAGCAACTACTATTACTGACCAATTTCATTGTACTGAGCGGCCTGTGGATTGCCCTGATCTTTCTGTCGGGAATGAAAGCCTATCGCCGCATCGTTTTTACATTGATCAGAGGTTATTCTCTTGGCATTGCTGTGGCACTTGTAGCATCTCCGTGGGCATTGAACGGCTTATTGCTGGGCGTATTGATCGGCCATGGCTACCTGTTATTTTCATTCCTGCACCATATCGTACGTGAATACCCGGGGCACTCTCTCCTCAAATTCGATTTTCTCCGGAATCGCCGGAATTTTTATATCTTGTTTGCGGTCGGCACTCTTTATTATTTGGCGGTGTGGGTCGATAAATTCATCTTCTGGTTTGTGCCATATACCTCCGAGGCGGTCATCGGCCCGCTACGAGCTTCCATTATTTACGATCTTCCCATTTTTCTAGCCTACCTGTTCATTCTGCCTGGCATGGCGGTATTTCTGGTGACCATGGAAGCGGATTTCGCCGAACAGCATGAGCGTTTTTACCGCGCAGTCCGGGAGGGTGACACGCTTATGCACATCGAATACAGGCGCGACCAGATGGTGTACGCCGCGCGGCAAGGAATCTATGAAATTTTCAAGGTGCAGGGGCTCACCGTCGCGCTGTGTCTGCTATGGGGCAGAGAGCTGTTGCATGTGGTGGGTATCTCGCCACTCTATATACATTTGTTCTATATCGATGTTGTCGCGGTCAGCGTGCAGGTATTGCTGATGGCGATACTCAACGTGCTTTTTTACCTTGACGCCCGGCGCGAAGTACTGATCATTACCGCATTTTTTTTCATTACGAATCTGATATTCACCTTTGCCACATTGCACCTTGGAGCGGAGACTTTCGGTTATGGATTTGCCGCCTCGGTAACGCTGTCTGCGTTTCTCAGCCTTTTTATCCTGTCGCACAAGTTCAATCGGCTGGAGTATGAAACATTCATGCTGCAGAATTAGCAGGATGGAGTTTTCAACCTCCGATGCAGGATTGGCAGGTGTTCATCTTTAGCTATTTTTATGGCATTTAGCGCTATACCATGAGTCGGAGATCAAGCATGGCAATTTATGAAATCCGGCGGTTTGACCGTTGGGCGAAAAAACTGGACTGAGCACGATCGACTTCCGTGGACCCTGAAAACCTATCTTTGGCTGCTAATAACAAGTACCCGTCAGCGGGGTTACGCTATGTAACCCGACACTACTTCGTTTAGTGTTTTGCCCAAAGGGTACCCCAGGCACCACCACCACCGCCCCAGTTTTCCACATCCGCTGAGCGAACGAGCAACTTCCGGTATAGAGGAAAAAGCCTTCTCGATCCTGTTTTATCCATTACCATATCCACACAGTCCGCCAGAAAATAAAGCACATGTGAACCGGCAAAACCAATAATTTTACGCATTTCAAAACCTTTAAGATTTAATGGTTGCATTTTTGGCAGATCAGAGCTAAGAAAAGGCCCGGAGCGGGATCTCCGCCACCGGGCCGTCCCCCTTGTGAGGGAGTACTGTCCCCACTCCACTTTCATGCATAACTCGTGCCAGATATCTACAGTGGGATTAAATTTGATTGGATAACAAATCATTACATATATTTTTTCTTTTCTCCTTATCTACTCTGAAGGGATGACTGTAAAGATTCTCGTCATTAGCGCCTTTTCAAAATGATCTGCTTCAGCCTTTCATAGCGGTCATAGCAGCATGAGTGTTGGGCACGTACTCAAGCGGCATTCATCGAATTATGGATGAGTGGCCGCGCTTGCGCGCTTCGATGCGTTTCAGGAAGACGCGCATTACTTCGCGGTAGAGCGCATCCTTGAGCACTGAGTCCTCGTTACCGGCGTCTACATTGGGATTATCGTTGACCTCGATAACATAGCAGCGGCTATCGATCTGTTTGATATCTACACCATAAAATCCGTCCCCGATGAGATTGGCGGACTTGAGTGCCATCCTCACCACTTCCTCCGGCGCCTGATCCACCGGTATCGCCTGAGTGGCTCCTTCGCGCAGCTTGTGCTGTTGTTCGTCGCGCTTAATGACCTGCCAATGCCCGGCAGGGAAGCAATACCGAGCTACAAACAGTACCCGCCGGTCGAGTATGCCAACCCTCCAGTCGAATTCGGTGGGCAACCATTCCTGGGCGATAACCAGCGCTGATCTTGCCAGTAGTCCGATTATCCTGGTGAACAGCTCAGTTTCTGTTTCGACCTTTACCACTCCGCGCGAGAACGAGCTGTCCGGCTGCTTCAGGATGCAAGGAAGACCCAGGTCCGGGACGATTCGGGAGATATTTTCCCGATGCACCAGCAGGGTTTTGGGGATGCGTATATTATGCTGCGCGAGAAGCTCGGCCAGATAGACTTTGTTATTGCACTTGAGAATGGAATCCGGCTCATCGATAACCACCAGCCTTCCTGCGAATGCCCGCCGCGAGAAGCGATAAGTGTAGTGATTGACGAAGGTTGTGTCACGAATGAACAATGCGTCGAATTCGGGTAGCCGGCCGATGTCGGAGCGAGTGATGAATTTAACGCGCATGCTGAATTCCTCAGCTGCCTTCTTGAATTTTTGCATGGCTTTTTCATTAGACGGGGGCTCCGGATTATCCGGATCGTGGAGAATGGCGAGATCGAAGCGTGGAAGAGGGTGCTTCTTCACCCGTGGCCTGTGTCCCATGAAATAGTCGGTGGCGACACGTGCGACGAACTCCTGGTGGCCGGGTGGTATGTCGCTTGTGGCGATTGTCCGTATGCTACTCAGGTTCCATTGATTGCGGCGGCGTTCGAAACGGGCGCATAGCAGTGGTACCTGTATCAGTGTGAAAACCTGATGGCTGAGCGGGTCATAGCGGCTGGCTATGTTGCGACCAAAATAAATGCTGAGTTCAAAATCGTCCGTTGTTAACGAACTCAGTTGGCGCTGGATTAACGCGTGCAGGTCTTCGGTAAGGTAACGCGTCAGATTCCGGGACTGTAAATCTTCGATGGCGCCTACTTTGGGCAGGGGTTTGTGACCGCGTGCATCGGCGAGTAGCGAAACGTAATAGCCTGAACTCTGATAGCGGTAGGACTTGCACAAGTTAAACACTTTGGCGGAATGGGAAATGGCGTAGGCTGGGTCAGTCAAGTAGCTTCGCGCAGCGACAACAGTTACGTCGCGAATTTCCAGTACCCAGTCACGGGGCTCGTCAACAACGATGAAGATATTCAGTGCAGGGCCCTCCCTCAATTCCTATTCTGTCAAATCCACATCAAATCTCCCTTGTTCTGCAGATTCTGTCAATCCTATTGGACAGACGGCTGAGGTGCGCTTTTCCTTGTTTCACCAGGTGGGGTGCCTGCGCTGCGCAGATTGACGAATTTGCTTAATGTGTCGAACCAGAACGGGGCGCCCAGCGAGACGGCGAGTACGGAAATCAGCAAGCCGAACAGCTTGTAAAACGTCCAGCCTGCGAATTTCAACGACAACTCGGGATATTTAAAATGACCCGGATCATCGGGGTTTGATGACCATCCTATCGGCAGTTTAATATCCCCAGCTTTTTGTAACACCATTTGCATATCCGGACCGTTACTTGGGGCCGTTTGGCCGGGCTGGGTCTTTACCGCGTCTTGCGCCGCAGCGACGAGCGATGCACGCAGGACATTATCGTTGGAAAGCCGTTCGATGAGCATTACCGTATCCGCATTCGAAGCAACAACGACAAAGATTGCCAGACCGAGAAGTACGCGTTGCGTCCATCGCTTATACCAGCCTCCAACCCTTTCCATGGCATTGTTGAACCAGCCTTCAAGATTCCGCCGGAAGGCTTCGGCTTGGTGCTCGATGGTAGCAACTTCACGACGTGTTTTGTCTACGAGGACAAGAAGCGATTCCTTGGTATGCCCTTCAGGAAGCCTTTTTAGCCCCTCTTGTATGTTACCCAGGGGATCGGGATACTGGGCAGCGAAGGAGCGGGCGAAGCCAAGCGCTTCTTTCAAGGTGGCGCCCGCAGTCAGCAGCAGTGCGGCCTCTTTAGGATTTTTGGCGGAGGCAACAGCGGCGCGGCGCGCATCGAGCATCTTGAGCGTGGCATTTATCGTATCCGCGGTATTCCTGGCCTGTGCCGCCAGTTTGCCAAGATCGACGTCACCGGGAGCGGCACTGGCGGCTTGCTGGGCCTGATCGCATGCCACCTTTGCCTGGTCCGCGATAGTTTGCAGTGCTCCCCGGGCCTGTTCCTGAGAAATCTTTGCCTGGTTGGCGGTTTCGGCCAACTGGGAATTGCCTGGCGCCGCCGCTGCGGCTTCCCGGGCTTCTTCATAGGCATCGTCCGCACTTTCGGCATTCGCCAGAAGATCACCGTATTTGCCGGCGATAATTCCGCGTGCACCAAGAATATCCAGCAACGCCAGTGAAAAATTAGCCGGAGACATATATGAAGGCAGGCGAGTCGGCTTGTTCGGATCGGAAGCATGCTGGGAAATGCCACCTATCAACCCATGATTGTAGAGTTGCTGTGCCAGTCCGGTAAACTTAGGATCGTTGAGAAGATTTTTAACCCCTTCCACGAGGTTCTTTCCCCGCTTGTCAAGAAGTGATGATATTCCCTCGTTAAGAGCCGTACATACGAGGCTAAGCAGAAGGTAGACAAAAATCAGGCTGATTGCAATTTCCAGGATATTTGAGCCAAACAATTAAGCCTCCATCAGCAGGAATGATGCGTGTTATGCATAATGAAGTCTAGCAGAATAATGCGTATTCGCTGAAAGCCAAGTGCGGCTATTGTAACCTGAGGAGAAGTCGATCCCTGTACGTTGCTTCCTATTGGCGAATGCCGGTAAGAACGGCCCGGCAGCGCTGTCTGCCTGTGTTTTGATGGCTATTTGCCGGGTAAAATAGAACAGCATTATCGCGGACTCACTAATCCCCGCCGGAACGTGTCTTCTTGCAACTTTGGCGGGCTTCTCATAGTCTCATCAGGGCAATCCTGAACAAAAAATAAACGGCGAATTAATGAAACTCCTTGATTTAATAAAATTAATGGCTTGTGCTGGATTTGCCACTGCCGCCGGGTTTGTCGCTGCCGCTGCACCCGTTGACGTGCCAGATACCATGGCGGAGCGGGTAAAAGCCTGTGTGATCTGCCACAGCACGGAGGATAAGGTGGGAAGAGATAGGTATTACCCGCGTATAGCCGGCAAGCCGGAGGGCTATCTTTTTAATCAGCTGCGTAATTTTCGCGACGGCCAGCGTTATTACCGCCCTATGGCCCTGCTGCTTGCAGATGTGTCGGATCAATATCTGCGGGAAATGGCCGCTTATTTTTCCGCGCTTAAACAGCCTTATCCGCCTCCCGAGCGGATGGTCTCTACCCCTGACGAAACAAAGCTGGCCCGCAGACTTATCAATCGGGGAGATCCCACCCGAGATATTCCCGCGTGCATTGAATGCCACGGCAGACAGCTAATGGGTACGGCACCGTTTATTCCTGGCTTACTGGGCCTGCCTCGTGCTTACATGATTGCTCAGTTCGGCGCCTGGAAAAACGGAGGATTGATACGAGGAGGGACGCCCGACTGCATGTCGGAAATTGCAAAACAACTCACTCTTGAAGAGACGAACGCCATCGCAGCGTGGCTTGCTACCCAGCCCGTACCCGAAAACATCGGCCCGGCCGCGGCCTTTCCTGTCGAGATGGCCAGGCGTTGCGAAAGCATCGCTCAGCGGGACAGCATTCAATGAAAAGAGCTTTCATGGCCACCGTCGCTTGTCTGGCGGGTTTGGGCTTGTCATGTGAACTGATAGGCGCTCCCCCCAAGGTAGAAAAATCGATGGTTGAAAAGACCTTCTCCTCCGGGCAACGCCAGGCCCGGGGCGCTTATCTTGCGCAAGCAGGCAATTGCATGGGATGCCACACGGCGCAGGGCGGGCAGCCGTATGCGGGGGGACGCAATCTGTCTACGCCTTTCGGTACGTTTGTCACTCCTAACATCACTCCGGATAGAACAACTGGAATTGGGCAATGGAGTGAGCAGGATTTCTGGAGGGCATTGCACGAGGGGAAATCGCGGGATGGGCGGCCCTTATACCCTGCATTTCCTTATACCGAGTATACAAAAATCACACGCGAGGACTCGGATGCCATTTTCGCGCATCTGCAAACGCTTGCACCCGTCTCGCAAAATAATCCGCCGAACAGGATTAGCTTCCCCTACAACTTTCAGCCTCTATTAAGCCTCTGGCGGGCGGTCTACTTCAAACCGGGCGTTTATCAGCCAGAGACCGCCAAAAGCAGGGAGTGGAACCGTGGCGCTTATTTGGTGCAGGGACTCGGACATTGCAATGCGTGCCACGCTGAACGCAATCCGCTTGGTGCTACTGGCGGCGACAAATTGGGAGGAGGGCAGATCATGGGCTCGAATTGGTATGCACCATCTTTAACCTCAAGACTGGAGGCAGGTTCCGCTGACTGGCCGATCGAGGAAATTATCCAGTTGTTCACCACGGGTATTTCCCCGCGGTCGGCTGCATCGGGGCCCATGGCAGAAGTCGTCAGGCAAAGCCTTCAGCATTTGAGCAAGGAAGATGCACGTGCAATGGCCATATATTTGAAATCATTGCCCGAGACCAGTCCACGTTTGCGAGCCGCCGCTCCCGCACTTACCGAGCAAGTGCAGCACTGGTTCCAGCAAGGCGCCAAGATCTACGAAAAACATTGCAAGGATTGTCACGGTGCTTCAGGGCAGGGCGCACCTGGCATTTACCCGCCACTGGCAGGCAATCGAGGGGTCACCATGACACCTCCTGTTAACGCGGTACGTAGTGTTCTTAATGGGGGCTACCCGCCGTCCACTGCAGGCAACCCACGTCCGTATGGTATGCCGCCGTTTGCGCAGGTATTGCGTGGCGAAGAGGTCGCGCTGGTTTTATCGTATATCCGCAATGCATGGGGGAATCGCGCCGGTCTGGTAACAGCGGCTGAGGTCGACAAGAGCCGGGAAGGCATACACTAGCGGCCAGTCGGACTTAAGGGAAATGTGCTGCAAAAGTGCGGGCCGGTTCATATTTTGGATGCGCAAATGTCTAACCTTGGAGCAGTGGCTCATCCGCAGGATCCACGATTGGATCTCCCGGAGAAGGGT
>JBDTWQ010000127.1:0-6417 GCA_040006595.1 Nitrosospira sp. | reverse complement strand
TTTGCGATAAGGTATTTCGATACCCATGCGTGTCATGAGAGTGGCGAGTTGCTCGTGTATAATCCGAATTTCAGGGTCCACTTTTTTATTATGCGAGGCATGCTAATACTTACGCAATGATTTTTCAACTAACCAAAGCAGCTTAGCCGACAACCAGCTCCACGAGGTATAAATTTGAAAAAACTTTACTCTATAGTCAGCGCGCTCCTGATTAAGATAACGAATCTGCTCTACTAATTCCGGACTCCACTTTTTCTGGTAAGCATCGAAATCCGCCGCAATGCTATCAATCACCACATTCGAACCGTGATTTTCCGCCGCCCTCTCGCTAAAAGCGCGATACAGATCGTAGGCCATCCGGGCCAGGGGGCCCTGAGGTTGCTGCAGAGTGGCATCGGCTTTGTGATGGCGGAGGCCAGGTGAAACAAAGCTATTAATTTTTTCGGATGCTTCATTTACAGGTGTGGGGAAAACAAGATTTGATTCCTGTTCTATCTTTATTAATACTTCTGCGGGGTTTTTGACTACGTCATCAAATTCAATGAAGACCCGTGGCAGTCCTCTGGAATAAAACTCAGCATGCAATGAGTGGCTTAACCATAGAACTAATGCTTTTTCCTTGGAGAAATGATCGCGTTTTTGTAATGAGGCGACCACTTCAAAGGGATTCCTGTTCATGCATACGAAAGTTGGTCTAACCCCCTGAGCCGCAAAGATTGAAAACCATAACGGCAATAACCGACACATCCGCGGGTCTTTGAGTGCCCAAACATCGGCTGTAGAGAAATCGCGCCTGACTAGTTTATTTAACCGGTCAACAAACGGTTTGACAACATCACTTTCCCACCATTTATCGCTCAAGGGTAGTAAATCATCCCATTGCGAGCTAAGATTTAGTAATAATTCATCATGGATATCTACAATATCCTCATGTTCCCAGAAACCCTTCTCGTTAACATCTTTTTGAGGTGCATATAAGCGTTTTCCCATCCTGACACCTACCTGACTTAACAGTCCCGTTAATAATGAAGTACCGCTACGATGCATTCCTAAAATGATTAATGCATTACTGTCATTCACTAAAGTCTCCTGTTCTTCATTTTTTGTGCTTCAAGTGGCTAAGGTCTGGCGCATTACGTATCGAGTTAGAGCATGCTATGCGAAAACTACATTTTATTGAAGGGCCACTTGATATAGGGGGCTACCGTGCGGTTCAGGCTCGGACTGCTCACTGTTACTAGCGCTAAGCGGTGGGCTAAGCACGGTCTCGATCAGCTCTGGTTTGGGGAGTAGCGATTAATTGGAACCATGCCGTAACAAACTCCAGAATTTTCCAGCACGCATGTTAAACTTTTCCACCTGTTCCAGGTTTGCGTCCTGGTCGTTAGTCTATGATAGCTGCGGGCGCGAAATCTACCGGAGGTGGATCGTTTTCACCCCCCGTTACTTTGAGTCTGAGGCACGTGCGCAATGAAGACAATGTTTCGCGAGCCTTTAATTATATGATCCAAATAAATTTGGCATGCGATGGCCAAAGCAAGAAGCTCACGGATGGCATGAATAAAAGCACTAACACGGTTTGGCACAGTGCCACCATTACGCGCTCGCTCCGGGAGCGATTGAACGCACATCGCTCTGTAGTGCTATGGTTCACCGGTCTTTCCGGTTCGGGTAAATCCACGTTGGCTCACGCAGTGGAGGAAAAGCTTTACCAGCTGAACTGTCGTACCTTTGTTCTGGACGGCGACAATGTCCGTCAAGGTCTTTGTTCGGATCTCGGCTTTTCTGTTCAGGATCGATCCGAAAATATTCGTCGTATAGGCGAGGCAGCCAAGCTACTGGTCGAGTCGGGCGTGATCGCTATGACGGCATTTATTTCGCCATTCCGCGCCGACCGCCAACGAGCACGCAGCATCTTCCCCCATGGAGATTTCATCGAGATTTTTTGTGAAGCCAGCCTGGATGTATGCGAGCAGCGTGATGTGAAAGGCCTCTATCAACGAGCGCGGGTGGGCGAGGTAAAGGAGTTTACAGGAATTTCTTCCCCTTACGAGAAGCCTGCAAATCCCGAATTGGCGCTCAGAACAGGCGAGTGGCCGCTTGAGGACTGCGTTGAACTGGTAATCGGATACCTGCAGCAACGCAATATATTGAGTATAAGTTTAAAGGGCGAGCTTTAGAAACGAGGGCGAGTATCTTCGCCTTGCGTATTGACAATTATCTCGCGCTTGCACAAGCGTAATCTGATTAGGACTATTATTTCCTCCCTGATCAATAGATGGTTATTGGCTCTTTGCTATAAATTAAGAAGTATCACCAATCGTTCGGTAAATTCGTCAAGAAAATCATGAGAGACATTCTCGTTACTCTGATCGTTTTCGGTATGTTGCCATCCATCTTCAAAAGGCCATACGTTGGCGCATTGATGTGGGTGTGGATCAGCGTAATGAATCCTCATACTCAAGGGTGGGGGTTCGCCACTTCATTTCCATTTGCCGCGATTATCGGTGGCGTGACAATGGTAAGCATGGTTTTTACCAAAGAACCCAAAAACTTGCCTCTCACCACTATCACTTGGGCGCTCATAGCTTTCGTGTTCTGGATGAATGTGACAACGGTCTTTTCCTTGTATCCGGAACAAGCGTTCGAACAGTGGAACAAGGTGATGAAAATCATGCTGATGACTTTTGTAATTTTCATGCTCATCAAGACGAAGCAGCATGTGCAACTCCTCATCTGGGTAATAGTTATCTCAGTTAGCTATTATGGTATTAAAGGAGGTATTTTTACAATAATAGGCGGAGGGGTGGATATGGTGCTGGGCCCCGAAGGCACCTTCATCGAGGGAAATAATGAAATCGCTCTCGCGCTTATCATAACCATCCCCCTGATGCACTATCTGCAAATGGTTTCCCAGAACGTGTGGGTGCGCCACGGTCTGACGGTTGCCATGCTGCTGAACGCGTTTGCCGCCCTCGGTTCATATTCGCGCGGGGCTCTGCTGGCGATTGCGGTGATGTGCGGATTTCTGTGGCTCAAGAGTCAGCACAAGGTCCGCATCGGGCTGTTGTTAATTCTTGCTATTCCGCCCGCGCTGGCATTCATGCCCGAAAAGTGGTCGGAAAGAATGGATACCATCCACTCTTATGAAGAGGATGGCTCGGTCCAGGGGCGTTTCAATGCCTGGTGGATGGCCTACAATCTGGCCAAGGATCGCCCGCTGACTGGGGGAGGCTTTGAGGTCAGTATGCCCGAACTCTTTTATCGTTATGCCCCCAATCCAGAAGATCTGCATGCGGCCCACAGCATTTATTTTCAGGCACTTGGCGAACATGGCTTTGTTGGGTTAGGTTTATATCTTTTACTCGGTTTCGTGACGTGGCGGACAGGCTCCTGGATCATTCGCAACACTGCAAACCTGAAAGAATATCGATGGGCCTTCAATCTGGCTACTATGATCCAGGTAAGCCTGATAGGATTTGCCGTCGGCGGGACGTTCCTCAGTCTGCTCTATTTTGATGTACCTTATTACCTGATGGCGGCAATGGTGGTCACGCGTATCGTGGTGGAAAAGGAACTGAAGGCGAAAGCCTCGTCAGTTATCGCTCAAAAAGGCAGGGGATCTGCACATTCGTTTGGACAGTTAAATCCGTCGCAATCGCAAACAATTACGCGGGACTCAGGCTAGCATATGGGTATCGGAAAGGGTTATTTTCGAAATAGCTATTTTCATAAACGTCATTTTGCTGCGTTTCGAGATATCGTTTATGCAGATGTATGAATCTTGCGGTTCAGGAATCGCTGTCAAGTCTGGCGAAACATGGGTTTCGCTGCCGAGCCGTTTGCTCCTGAGCTTGCTTTCTCCTGGCGGATTACACAGCCGCTTGTCTATACTGATCTATCACCGTGTATTGCCTCAGCAAGATCCGTTGTTTCCAGACGAGGGTGATGCGGAAACCTTCGATCAGCAAATGAGGCAGATTGCAGCGTGCTTCAGGGTCATACCGCTTCGTGATGCGGTTCAGGGTTTGCGACAAGGAAAATTGCCGTCCCGTGCGGCGTGTATAACTTTCGACGATGGTTACGCAGACAATGCGGAAATCGCCCTGCCGATCCTGCAAAAACACGGTATTCCCGCCACCTTCTTTGTGGCAACCAGTTTCCTCAATGGGGGCCGGATGTGGAACGACACCGTGATTGAATTAATCCGTCGGGCGCCCGGGGACCTGCTTGATCTCAGCAGAATGGGTCTGGGGCAATTTGAGATCGGAACTATCCCGCAACGCCGCCAGGCTATCTATAACGTGCTAGGTGAGCTCAAGTATCTGCCCCTGGAATCAAGGCGATCGCAGGTAGAGGCAATGTCCGCCATCATCCCTGTCATCCCGTCCAGCAATCTCATGATGACTTCGGATCAGATCAGGATACTGCACAATGCAGGGATGGAGATTGGTGGCCATACTGCTAATCACCCTATTCTGGCGAGTATGGAAAATAATGCAGCTCGGGCCGAAATCGCAGATGGCAAGGAGATGCTGGAGAATATAATTCACGCCCCAGTGCGGTTTTTTGCCTATCCAAACGGGAAACCAGGGCGAGACTATCTATCGGACCATGTCAGGATGGTCAAAGATTTGGGTTTTGATGCGGCGGTTTCAACCGCTCATGGCGCAGCCATGACGGGAGTCGATCTATACCAGCTACCCCGGTTTACACCATGGGATCAGAGCCAAGTACGTTTCACGCTTCGCATGGCTCAAAACATGCTCAAGGCCGTCGAAACGGTTTAAAAAGCCATAACTAACTTTGTCATCCTGAAATTATGATGCAGATCATTATTGCAGTAATGATGTTCTGACATATCATGTCGATTGCACAACAAGGACTATCGGCTTTTAACAACTTACTTTTTTACGTTATGGAACGGCCGATTACAGGATTTGAATTTGACGGTGAAGGAGATCCGATAGCGATTCTCAGTTGTGGGCATGCGCAGCATGTACGGCATAATCCGCCATTTATCAATCGCCCATGGGTTACCACTGAGCAAGGTCGCCACAGTATGTTGGGGAAAACTCTAAACTGTATCCGGTGTGACAAATTTGAGCTGCCGAACAGCTTTATTGCGTACAAAAAGACGCCGGTCTTTACCGAGAAATCGCTCCCTGGCGCCTTGAAAAAAGACCATGCAACAAGGGTTGGTGTCTGGGGAAAAATCATCGTGGCAGAGGGAAAACTTCGATATCGTGTACCCGCCCTTCAGGCGGACATGGAATTGTCCCCCGACAAAATTGGAATTGTCGTGCCGGAAGTTCTGCATAATGTGGAGCCCCTGGGCACCATCCGTTTTTTTGTTGAATTCTACAAGGCACCGGATAAAGATGCGCAATGACAACCACGATATGGAAGGAATTTGCGCCGCGTTATATTTTTATTCGAGTCATCCCCCTGAATAAGCAGCACTTTATCTGCTTTTGACAAAGGCGGGATCAAGTTAATTACAACCGCATTTATTTACAATGCCGAATTCACGGCAGCGCCGTTGTACAAGCCCTGTAAATTCTTGCCCTTCAGAATTTATTTTTTTTTTGGAATTTTGTCCAAGATGCTGCTGCTACATCGCACGCGCCGCTGATTGGGCATTCGCCGTCGCTAATTTTCGCAGCGATTCGTGGAACGGAAGGGGACTTTCCATTTGACTGGCGCGCTCAAGCAGATTAGAATCCGCGTGTTTTGAAATTCAGTTCACGCCGGATTTAACTGTTTCGGCCTGGCCTAAAAGAAGAACCCGGAGAGGCGCCGGCTGGGAATTCAGATCTCCTCAGAACAAATTTTCAACACGCCCAGTGCCACACTAAGCAACTGCTTCTGACAGACGCCAAAAAATATGCCTTGGATACGAAACAAGCCAGTGCGCATTGTCATGCGTTGGCAACTGATCGTCACCGTGGCGATGGTGTTGACCCTTGGCCTGCTATGGGGATTTCATGGCGCAGCTTCCGCATTATTGGGGGGCGTAGTCAGCATTATCTCCGCTGCTGCTTTTGCGGCAATTATCTCGCGCTACCACGGCTCCACCGCAAGTAGCGCACTGATAACGGCGTTGAAGGCGGAAGCGGTAAAGATCGTTATCATGATCATCTTGCTTTGGCTTGTTTTGACGCTTTACAAGGATGTTGTCGCGGTCGGGTTTATCGGAACATTCGCCGTAACCGTCTTGATTTTTGGCATGGCCCTGTTTGTAACGGATGACGCAAAAAACTGCTCGAATTAAATAGTTTGGATAGACAATAAAAATGGCATCAGGCGCGGAACTTACTCCAACTTCGTACATGAATCACCACCTGACGAACTTGACCAGTTCATTGGGTGAAGGTCCGTTCTGGACACTGCATGTTGATACGCTGGCGATGTCGA
>JBDTWQ010000126.1:0-3086 GCA_040006595.1 Nitrosospira sp. | reverse complement strand
GGATCGAACGGCCGGGGATCGACTGGTTTATCAGGATCGAATGGTTGAGGATCTTTCCTGGGCTTATCCGGGTCAACGGGGCGAGGAGGATCTTTCACCGGTTTGTCCGGAGGACGCTGGGCCAACCTGTCAGGCCGGGTTCGAAAATATTTCGTCATGAATGAAGGTTTCTATCAGAAGATTAGTATCCACATAAGTCACCCCGCCGGTTGACGGGGCAATGGGTTAACAGGATCCGGTTAGCGTTTCAGTTGACCGCGTATCTCTCCGCCTTTATGGGCGTCGCTATGAACGTTAATATAAAGGTTTCCCGCCTTGTAAGCATCATATTGCGCATCGGTCAATTTGGCGTCGCTTGCAACCGACCATTCGTTATCGGAAGTCTTCTTTAGCGTGATAATATCCGGACCATTCTTTCCAGGCGCGCCCTCATGGATATGCGCCGCATTGGCTTTGATACCAGACGTGGTTATCTTGCCTTTGACAGATTTGTCCTCATCAACTGTTATAGTACCGCTGCTAGATGCAGAGGTCTGGACGGGGGGCACCTCCTGATCGCCGCTTAGATTAACCTTGATTTCGCCCGCTATTGCCATTCCAGCGCTTCCAGCAAGGGTGCCGGCTATCAACGCAACAATAGCCAAGGCGAATCGTGATTTGAGAATAATTGTATTCATTTGTGCCTCCATCAGGTTGATAAATTATAAATTGCGGTGAATGACTAAATGTGGTCCGTTTTTGTCGGACCAATAAATCAATTCTATTTATTTCTTAATGATGAGTCCGTACGGTAGCGTACGTAAGTTAACGATTCTCATTTCTCGTAGTATTTAAAGTGAATTGCGGATTAATTGAATCGAGTTCCATTTCATGCGGAAAGAAGCGATTTCTGCCTAATATGGTGGAAGTACTATGATGATCCCTACACTCATCTATTTGAGTACTAATTTTATCGCTATTTGTTTGACGGTTATTTGACCGGGATAACATTCCCTCGCGCTACGGGGACAGCGGTAACGCTGTTTTGCGGACTACCTTCTATCAGCTTGTCGGAATACGTGAGGTAAATAAGTGTGTTGCGTTTGGAGTCGACAACACGGACGATATGCAGGCGCTTGAATAAAATAGACATGCGTTCAGTAAACACATCCTCCTGCCGTGGGAGTTTCTCCGAAAAGTGGAGTGATTCTGCCACCTGCCGGCAGGCTATAGAGGCTTCCGCCCTGTCCTCCGCCAGACCTACCGTGCCTTTTACGCCACCCGTTCTCGCGCGGGAAACATAGCAGGTTATGCCGTGGACCTTAGGATCGTCATATGCCTCTATGACAACCCGGTCATCTTTTCCAAGCCACCGGAAAGCAGTATCTACCTCGCCGACAAGCTCAGCTCTCACTGTGGTGCAGAGCGGCAAGCAGATCAATGTAGCGGTTAGCGCCATTAGCGCCGATCGGATTGATGCCATTTGAGTTTCTCCAGGTCGGCCAGGCTCGGCCAATTGGCCCACTGCGGGGCATTTCAAAATTTACCGATGAATCACTTGCGATTCGGAGGAATTATCCGGAACGTTGCCGCGGAATACTCCGAATATCGTCGATAACACCTTGTACGCAAGATGTGCTTGGTAAAGCAGAAATATAACGGATTGCAGTGGCGCTGGGAAGAAAACAGTAGGCTGCTCCCCGGCAGGTGACGAATCGCGATAATCCGCTGAGTTCGATGGGACGTTTCCGGCCCTCCATCGGGATAAGAAACGTTGCACCCGATGCTGCGTTATCCCCAATAACCGGGTCCATGGTATCGCGCAGTCCAGGCGCGAAGGTTCCCTTGTTTGCCCAATCGGACATTAGAAACTCAAATTGATCCTTGAGGCTTACGCCAATAAACAAGCCCAGCAATCCTCGATCGATTCCATCCTCAGGCTTGGCGGGATCATATGGAGGGCCATAAGGCAGGCCGCGCCGGACAACGCGGTGCTTAAGACCGCTGTTTCCGGCCACAATCGAACTGCGCGGATTCATACGCCGGATGTGCGATCCCAGGGGACATCGGTATCCTCGGCTATCGTCGAATGCATCAGGTACGCTATTGCTTGGGATATAGTCAAAGCTGTTGCGCTGCTGAAGAGGAATGAGTTCATCGGCTGAATCTGGCGAAAGAGAAAGGGGAACGCCATTTCGCCAGCGTCCGCAAAGTTTGGCGGCTATCAACTCCCGGTCGAGTCCCGTTTGACCGGCTGCTTCCGTTAGAAATTGCTCGAAACCATGACAATCCTGGGCGAGGATGCGAAACGCCAGGAAGCTGCCATTTTGACCCAGTGCTGCAGGGGTGGGCATTGGGTAGGTGAAATCCGCGTATTGGCTGGGATAGCCAAGCAGGAATTCTCCGGCTGGCGCTTTCGGCAGTACATCCGGCATGAGTGGTGGGAGCCCGCCCTCGATGGTGGGCTGGGCGAAGCCATCCCGGTAGCCGAAATGGGCCACGTTTCCCGGCAGACTGCGGGCTTCCTGCGTAGAAAGCAAGGATAGCGCGCCGTCGCTGGCATACATTGCCTGGAGCTGGCTGCTGGCCTGCTCCAGGGCATCTTCTGTTTCGGCGAAGAGGAACAGCAACATATGCAGGTCGGGGCAGGCAAACGGGTCTTTCCAATGCTCGGGGCTGCTTGAGCCGGTATCGCCCACCCGCTCCGCACGAGCGGCCGCGCCCGCTGCAAACTCCTCGGGAAAGGATGCAAGCGAAGAGGAAGGAAGTCCAAGGGCGGCAAGGCCCGTGTAGGTAAGCCCAATATTCAGGCAATATTGCGGTTTTACTGTCCAGCCAGTGGCGGTAGCGAGCTGTGGGTAACAGCCGTTGCCGCCATCCGCCACCGTGCCCAGAAATTGCCGGGCGCCTTCCGGTTGCGTAACCTTCAAAGCCAGCACGCGCAGAATCGGCATTGCATACGTGCGGAGGATAAAACCCTGGATATCGGCCAATGGCAAATCAGACATTTATACGATAATCCGGTAATTCAATTTGGGAGTGGCTGTCTTCCGATTGGCCGCTCGTTCTATTCGAGCATCCGTCATCTTCTGCAAATTTTATCACTT
>JBDTWQ010000125.1:0-6132 GCA_040006595.1 Nitrosospira sp. | reverse complement strand
GCCGCCGTTAAAGCAATGGCTGTTTTTATTTTCATGATTGAGCTCTTTAAAGAAAATAAACCTCGCCTCCGGCGAAGCCCGAAGCAGCCATCCGTTCATTAATATTTTCTCTGAAATGGCTAAGGTTAAGTGTTGCATGACAGCCCCCCTTGCTCTGTACGCTAGCGAACCCATCAACAAAGTAGTACCGCTGATGTTCTTGCCCCAATTTTTTGCGTTGTTCTGTTCGAAAGCGCACGGAAGACCATGGCAAAGGAAGCGCATAGTGAAAAAATGCCGCGCGTGCGAATTACATTATTCCGGATTCAAGATTCGTGAAAGATGGAACATTCGCCACTCATCAAACGAATCAGGGGCCATTAATGGACAAGGAACCATTGATCAAATTAACCTGGCATGGCCATGAAACCGTTGAATCCATACCGGCGCTGCTGGATCAGGCGAAGCAGATAGAAATCACACTGCCCTCCAACTATAACCACGCGCTGTTTCGCAAGCTTCACCTTCAGGCACGCACAGCTGAGCCGGAAGTTATCGATGCATTGGGCGGACCGGAGCTCCTCGCGGAGATTGCAACGATCACCGGGCTGGGGGAACTTGCCACCCTGACTGAAACCCTGACTGCGGCACACGCGACATTGCAGGTCTTCAGCCCGCCAAAGGTTGTTATTACGCTTCCTGCCGCGAATCTCCAAACGTAATGGCCAAATGACACATTCTCCGATCCTGAAGCCGGGCAGGAATTGTTGGCGGGTGGAACATGCCGACCGGCTTGCTTTTCTCGTGGATGGGGCTGATTATTTTCGCGCGTTTCGGGAAACGGCAAAACAGGCCCGGCATTCATTGCTGATCATCGGCTGGGATATAGACAGCGGGGTGGCCCTCCTGCGGGAACACCACCCGGGAGACGGGGTACATGGAGGACATGGGGGACATCGGCAGGAACAGGAACAAGAGCCAGACGGACTGCCCGTGAATTTGGGCGATTTCCTCAACAGCCTGCTTGAGCGCAATAACCAGCTTCACATCCATATTCTGGATTGGGACTTCACCATGATCTTTACTCCGGCCCGGGAGTGGATGCCGCTCTATAAAGAGGAATGCACAGTCCACCCGCGTCTGCATTTTCATCAGGATGACCAGCACCCCGCCGGGGCGTGCCATCATCAGAAAATCGTCGTGGTTGATGACTGCGTGGCATTTGTCGGGGGCCTGGATCTGACACGCGGGCGCTGGGATACATCCGAGCACCGGCCTGACGATCCACGCCGGCGTGAGACGGAAACAGAACCGGTACCGCAGCCCTATCACGATATTCAGATGATGGTCAGCGGCGCCGTCGCCGCCGCACTGGGCGAACTCGCGCGCGAGCGCTGGCGCCATGCGACGGGCGAGGTGCTATCCGTAACAAAGCTATCCGCCCCTCAAGTCCAGCCCGCTCTCCTCGGCTTCAGCTGCTGGCCGGATTATCTTGCGCCGGATCTGGAAAACGTCCAGGTCGCCATCACCCGTACGGTTCCCCGGCACAACAACCAGGCAGAGGTGCGTGAGGTGCAGCAGTTCCTGCAGGATGCAATCGCCTCGGCCCGGGATTCAATCTACATTGAAGCCCAATATTTCACCGCAAGCAAGATAGGCACGGCATTGGCAAAGCGGCTGAGGGAGTATGACGGGCCGGAAGTTGTCGTGCTGCTGCCGGAACATTCCGATGGCTGGTTGCCGCGGAATACCATGGACGTCCTGCGGGAGCGGGTGTTCAGTCAGCTGAAAAAGGCGGACCGTCACAACCGCTTGCGGCTGTATTGTCCCGACGTGCCCGGCCTTGATGGGCAGTGCCTGAACATGCACTCCAAGATGATCATGATCGACAACGAACTGGTCCGCGTAGGCTCTGCCAACTTCAACAATCGTTCGATGGGTCTCGATACCGAATGCAATCTTGTGCTTGAGGCAAATGGTGACGCACGCATACGTAGCGCCATAGACGCTTTTCGCAATCGCCTGCTGGGCGAGCATCTGGGCGTGGAACCCGGCGAGTTCGGAGCACGGGTAGCGCGTGAAGGCTCCCTCATCCGTGCCATCGAATCGCTTCGCGGTTCGGGGCGTACCTTGCACCCCCTGACGTTACACGTGACGCCCAACATGGATGCACTGGTGCCGGATAGTCAGATCGTCGACCCGGAGCAGCCCGTCGATGCGGACAAGGTGATAAGAAAGTTTGTTCCTGAAGAACAGCACGAACCTGCCCATCATATCGCTCTGATCGTGTCGATAATTGCCGTCATCCTGGGATTGGCCGCCTGGCACGGGCCACCGCTCCTGGAATGGATAAACGCGGATATGCTGGTCCGCTTCGCCACTGACTTTGAAAAAACGCCAGGCGCGCCGTTGCTAGCGCTTGGCATTTTTGTTGCGGGCGGTCTGGTCGCGCTTCCCCTTACCGTGCTCGTCGTTGTCTGCGATCTGGTATTCGGCCTGTGGCACGGTTTTCTCTATTCCCTGCTCGGGGCCATGGTGAGTGCGATGGTGACCTATGCGCTCGGCCATTTTCTGGGCCGCAACACGGTACGGCGTTTTGCCGGCAAAAAACTCAACGAGCTGAACAGACGCCTGGCGCGCCGTGGGCTCATCACCATGATCATCGTGCGAATCATCCCGGTCGCGCCATTTACGATCATCAACATGGTCGCTGGCGCCGCGCGCATCCGTTTCCGGGATTTTGTCATCGGCAGCGCCATCGGTCTGCTTCCGGGAATTGTGGGCATATCCCTGTTTACGGATCGGCTGGCTGCCACTATCCAGAAACCTGATCTGCCGGCATTCGCCATATTGGCGGCGGTTGCCGCTGTCATTATTCTCGGCGGCTGGTCATTCTGGCGTTGGGAAGAACGGCGGCGGAATACCCGGCTGAGAGCCCCGATCGATTAAGCGGAGTTTTTATATTTATAAAGGAGGCCTGAAATGATGATACAACCTATCGATATGTCTGAGGGTGTGCGCAATGCACAGCGAACGCGAATTGAAGCGTCGGCTACCCGACTGGCAGTGATGAATGAGATGGTGCCGCGCTTCGAATTCAGGATCTTCGGACAGGGTTTCGATAGGATTGAACAACGCATTCGCAAAGTAGCACTTTGCGAATCAATCAGTGAAACCAAAGAAATTTATATCGTCAACACGGGAAGCTGCGACCGCAACGTCAAAATTCGTGAGGGCAAGCTGGAGCTCAAGCACCTGATAGAACGAGTCAATGACTTGGAGCGCTGGAAACCGGCGGGAATATGGGCATTCCCCATCGAACGCAGAGCCATTCCTGACAACCTGTTTCCGGTCGCTGCACTGGAAAGGACTTCGCCCTTTCCCGGCTCATTGACCGAAAAGGTGACCAAAAGAGAATTTCTCCATCATATCGCCCAGGTCAACCCATGCCGGGCTCCGCTTTATCGCGCCAATGTATTCAAGCACCGCGTACGTTTCACTCTGGAGGACTGCCCGGTTGAAATAGACCGGATCCTGGTCAATGGCGCGGCAATCGAATCCGTTGCCATCGAATCGCAGTGCGCTGCACAGGTTCTCTCCGTACGATCGGCGCTAGGGCTGGAGCAATTTGAAAATACCTCCTACCCTCTGGCCGTCTCCCGCATTCTGGGAATTCGCCCCTTGCCCGACGCAGAAGGCTATGAATAAAGAAATCGAGCGAAAATTTCTCGTTGAGAATCAGGGTGATGACGGATGGCGCAACGCTGAATGCAGCGAGATTCGCCAGGGCTACCTGAGTATCGACAAACACCGCACGGTTCGCCTGCGTATTGCGGGGGATACCGCTTACCTGACCATCAAGGGCATCACCGAAGGCGCCACGCGCGAAGAATACGAGTACCCGATTCCTGTCACCCATGCCGGCGAGATGCTGGACACATTGTGCCTGCGGCCATTGATCGAAAAACGAAGGTATCGCGTCGAATACGGCGGACTCATCTGGGAAGTAGATGAATTTTACGGCGATAATGCCGGGCTGATAGTAGCGGAGGTCGAACTGGAAAGCGCGCAGCAGTCGTTTGATAAACCGCCCTGGGCGGGTAAGGAAGTGACGGACGATCCCCGCTATTACAATGCCAACCTAGTGAACACCCCTTACCTCAAATGGCAAATTTGACGTTTGCCGTCTGCAACATATACGTGTGTATCGGCACTGACGGCCATTTCGACAACAGCGATAATCCCGGCTCCCTTGTTCTCGTTCACGAATCCCGTTGAGTATCAGTATGTGGCGACGCTCTGCTTTCGCAATAGCAATAGCCAAGACTCTTCCTCAACAGCCAATTCGTCTCACCGGCCTTAGAACGTCGCGCTGCATCCAGGAACGTTATATGTTCCAAACAACGGATTGTTTTTTCTGAAAATAAAAATTAAAATCAGCCATCAATAGGAGTTTAGGGGATTTAGCAGCCTCCCCTGTTCAAGACGCAATGCGTCCAAGGCCTGCTCTGATCTTTGGGATAATATCCCGCAGAGGAGAGGGCATGGATACGCCACGCAACAGTCATACACCGCTTCACCCAATTCCATCATCCCCGCCCCTTACGCTCGCACAAGCCGCCTGGTATTGGCTGAAGCTCGGATTCATGAGCTTCGGCGGGCCGGCTGGGCAAATCGCGATCATGCATCACGATCTGGTGGAGGAGAAACGCTGGATTTCAGAAAAGCGTTTCTTGCATGCCTTGAACTATTGCATGGTTCTACCCGGGCCTGAAGCGCAACAACTTGCCACCTATATCGGCTGGCTACTGCATCGCACCTGGGGCGGCATCCTGGCAGGCGGATTATTCGTCTTACCCTCATTCTTCATCCTGGCAGGGCTGGCATGGATATATATGGCTTACGGCTCGCTTCCCGCAGTAGCGGGCCTGCTCTATGGTTTTAAACCGGCGGTGGTTGCAATTGTGCTATTCGCCGCGTATCGCATTGGATCGCGCGTATTGAAAAATCGGGTGACCTGGAGCATCGCCGCCCTCGCGTTTTTTGCCATTTTTGCCTTGAAGCTGCCCTTTCCGGCCATCGTGCTTGCAGCCGGTATCATAGGATATTTTGGTGGCAGACTATCGCCGGATCACTTCAAAGCAACGG
The DNA here is from genome assembly GCA_040006595.1 of Nitrosospira sp. GTDB lineage: Bacteria > Pseudomonadota > Gammaproteobacteria > Burkholderiales > Nitrosomonadaceae > Nitrosospira. The sequence goes on along the minus strand of JBDTWQ010000125.1, from coordinate 1,005 downwards.
GCGGGCACGGTTCCGCTCAAAGCGGGTACGGCCCTGCCCTGATCGACGATAATACCCCTACGCCAGCCCATGCAGTGTTCAGTTGGGCCAGGCTGGCCCACGTTGCCGCTGCCGGGCTTGCCATCTGGCTGATCGTGATGGGTGCTTTATTTCTCCTTTACGGCTGGGACAGTACCTTTACGCAGGCCGGCTGGTTTTTCACCAAGGCAGCATTATTAACCTTCGGCGGAGCCTATGCGGTTCTGCCGTATGTCTACCAGGGTGCGGTGGAACATTACCAATGGCTGACTCCAATCCAGATGATCGATGGGCTTGCCTTGGGCGAAACCACCCCCGGCCCGCTCATCATGGTCGTTACTTTTGTCGGCTTCGTTGCTGGCTGGGTAAAAGAAGTTTTTGGCCCCGATGCCCTATTCGCCTCGGCTTTTATTGCCTCTGCAATCGCCACCTTTTTTACCTTTCTGCCCAGTTTCATTTTCATATTAATGGGGGGTCCATTTATCGAAACGACACATGGCAACCTGAAGCTGACCGCACCCCTCACGGCCATTACCGCCGCAGTGGTGGGGGTGATTGTAAATCTTGCCCTGTTCTTTGCTTACCATGTGTTCTGGCCCTCCGGCTTAAGCATGCCCGTAAACTGGTTTTCCGTCCTGCTCGCAATTGTGGCGCTCATCGCCCTGTTTCGCTTCAAGGTGGGGGTCATTCCCGTTATTCTGGGTTGCGGCATTCTTGGCATGGTATCGAACCTGTCCCATTGAGGCGAAGCCGCCGTTTTCCGGCAACTTCCTCTTGCGCGGCATGGTTGACTATGATTACCGCGAGCAAGCGCGGCGTGATGTGTTCGATTACATCGAAATGTTTTATAACCCGATCCGTCGACATGGTTACAACCATAGCCTGTCTCCAGTAGAGTTCGAAAAGCAGTATATCAACCGGCTCGAAAGTGTCTAGGGCCTGTTAACACTTATTTCGCACCCGCGTTGCTACACAAAAGACGCGGAG
>JBDTWQ010000124.1:0-2115 GCA_040006595.1 Nitrosospira sp. | reverse complement strand
GGCGCGCCGATCAGGCGTGACACCGCATGCCGCTCCATGTATTCCGACATGTCGAAGCGGTGCAAATGAATGCCCAATGCGTAAGCCAGTTGCCGTGCTACCTCGGTTTTGCCAACACCAGTAGGGCCGGAAAAAAGGAATGAGCCGACTGGTTTTTGCGGGTTGCCCAAGCCGCTTCTCGCCATCTTGATCGCCGCAGTCAGCGCATTGATGGCTTTGTCCTGCCCAAATACCACTGCTTTCAAGTCGCGATCCAGTGTCTTTAGCGTGCTGCGGTCATCGCTGGAAACATTTTGCGCCGGAATGCGCGCAATTTTGGCGATAATATCCTCTATCTCGTGCTTGCTGATGACCTTGCGTTGCTTCGATTTAGGCAGGATGCGCTGCGCCGCTCCGGCCTCGTCAATGACGTCTATTGCCTTGTCCGGCAGATGCCTGTCATTGATGAATCGCGCCGACAATTCCGCCGCGGTGGTAAGCGCAACAGCGGTATATTTGACACCGTGATGCGCCTCGTAGCGGGGTTTCAGGCCGCGCAGGATCGCGACGGTCTCTTCCACGCTTGGCTCAAGCACATCGATTTTTTGAAAGCGGCGCGACAGGGCGTGATCCTTTTCGAATATTCCCCGGTATTCACTGTAGGTGGTGGCGCCGATGCATTTCAGCTGGCCGGTATTAAGGATCGGTTTCAGCAGGTTAGAGGCATCCAGTGTCCCGCCGGAAGCGGCACCTGCACCAATCAGCGTGTGAATTTCATCAATAAACAGAATGGCATTGGAGCTATCGAGCAACTGTTTCAGCACTGCTTTCAGGCGTTGCTCGAAATCGCCCCGGTATTTGGTCCCAGCCAGCAGCGCGCCCATATCAAGGGCGTATACCTGGTGGTTCGCGAGAACATCGGGAACGTCATTTTCGATAATTCGCCGCGCCAGTCCCTCAGCAATAGCCGTTTTGCCCACTCCCGCTTCGCCCACCAGCAAGGGATTATTTTTGCGACGGCGGCACAATGTCTGTATCAGTCGCTCCAATTCTTTTTCACGCCCGATCAATGGATCGATCTTGCCCGCAAGCGCCTGGGTATTGAGATTCACGGCGTAGCTTTCCAATGCGCCGCCCGCCCCCAGTTCCTGCTCATTATCGCCCTCGCTTTCGGTTTTGGCGCTACCACCCTGTGGTACCTTGCTGATGCCGTGGGAAATATAATTCACCACATCAAGCCGGGTCACGCCTTTCTGATGAAGAAAATAAACTGCATGAGAATCCTTCTCGCCGAATATAGCCACCAGCACGTTAGCGCCGGTAACCTCTTTCTTTCCCGAAGACTGGACATGGAGGATTGCACGCTGAATGACACGCTGAAAACCAAGCGTAGGCTGGGTATCTACTTCACCATTGCCACCCACGGTCGGCGTATTTTCCGTGACGTGCTCTGCCAGTAACCTGCGCAAATCGTCTATGTCAACCGAACATGCACGCAGTACCTCGGCAGCCGTGGGGTTGTCGAGCATAGCCAGTAATAGATGCTCCACCGTAATGAACTCGTGGCGCTTTTGTCGCGATTCGACAAACGCCATATGTAAACTTACTTCCAGCTCTTGAGCAATCATTTCAGGTCTCCTCCATCACGCACTTTAGCGGATGTTGATGCTGCCTCGCAAATGTAACCACCTGTTCAACCTTGGTGATAGCTACATCACCAGGATAAACGCCACACACTCCGGCTCCGTCCATATGAACTTTGAGCATGATTTGCATCGCCTGTTCTCGGTTCATCGAAAAAAAAGTCTGTAACACAGCCACAACGAAATCCATAGGCGTGAAATCATCATTCAGCAAGATCACTTTAAACATTGGCGGCGGCTTGAGTTTACTCTTTTCAGCCTCCAGTACAACATCTCCCTGATCTCCTGTTACCATGATTTCCTAACTTACCTATTCATCAGTTAGAGCGTAAATATAACGAATGATGTCTTTCATTAACATATTTGATGATTACGGCGAAATATTCAAGTACCTTGAGAAAATTATTCTATTGCAATTCTGCAAAATAAGTGCGTGACTACTTGACTTGAACAACGGATTTGCGTAAAACGGCTCTTGGCGTTTGGCTTCAAG
>JBDTWQ010000123.1:0-14155 GCA_040006595.1 Nitrosospira sp. | reverse complement strand
GGCGGGAGAACCGTGGGCGCGGGCGTGGTGGCAAAAGTTATTGAGTAATAACAGGATCAAGGATAGGATTTAAGATTAAATGCCCAGCATTAAATCGTCAATTCGGAATCCAAATCCTCAACCTGAGGTTTGACTATGCAAAGCCAGAAAATTCGTATCCGTCTGAAGGCGTTTGATTATCGGTTGATAGATAAATCAGCAATGGAGATCGTTGAAACCGCCAAACGCACCGGTGCTGTAGTTAAGGGCCCTGTGCCCCTGCCGACGCGCATAGAGCGCTTCGACGTATTGCGCTCCCCCCACGTTAACAAGACTTCGCGCGATCAATTCGAGATTCGAACCCATCTTCGCTTGATGGACATCATGGATCCCACCGACAAGACCGTGGATGCCCTGATGAAACTGGATTTGCCCGCGGGAGTGGATGTGGAAATCAAGTTGTAAGTTTTGAATGTTGAGTTTCTAGTTAGCCATTCGCATGAATAGCTTAGACTCTGAATCAAAATGAATATAAACTGCCGGTCAATTGTAATCGGCACCTTTTAAGAAAGGGTAATTAAAATGAGTTTAGGACTTGTCGGCCGTAAGGTTGGCATGACTCGCATTTTTACCGACGATGGCGACAGCCAGCCGGTTACGGTGCTTGACGTGTCCAACAATCGTGTCACACAAATTAAAACCCTCGATACCGACGGCTATTCCGCAGTGCAGGTGACTTTTGGGAAGCGTCGTGCGAGTCGCGTTAACAAGCCGTCAGCTGGGCATTTCGCCAAGGCTGCGGTGGAGGCCGGTCACATACTCAAGGAGTTCCGCGTAACGCAGGATGTGCTCGTCAGCCTTAAACCCGGTGCGGTCATCGGCTTGGATATTTTTCAGGCCGGACAGAAGGTGGATGTAACCGGTACTTCCATTGGCAAGGGTTATGCGGGCGTGATCAAGCGCCATGGCTTTTCCTCAAACCGCGCCAGTCATGGCAATTCGAAATCACATAATGTTCCAGGCTCCATCGGCATGGCGCAGGATCCGGGTCGCGTATTCCCTGGCAAGCGCATGTCGGGGCATTTGGGAAGTGTACAGCGCACTACGCAAAACCTGGAAGTGCTGCGGGTTGATGCCGAACGTGGTCTGCTGCTCATCAAGGGGGCGATCCCCGGGTCAAGAGGCGGCGATGTGGTGGTGCATCCAAGTGTCAAGATCGCCAGGATCAGCGTAAAGCCTGCCATCAAGATCGATGCTAAAGCAGGCGCAAAAAGCGGCACGAAGGCCGGTAAGAAGGCGGGCACATAATGGAGCTCAAACTTATCGGTGATAATGGGCAATCGGATGCCAGCGTTTCTGCTTCTGATGCGCTGTTTGCCCGCGAGTACAATGAAAGCTTGGTGCATCAGGTGGTAACGGCTTATTTGGCCAATGCCCGTAGCGCTAATCGTGCGCAAAAAGGACGTTCGGATGTTGCCAAATCCACTCGCAAGCCTTGGCGGCAAAAGGGAACAGGCCGGGCGCGCGCAGGTATGGCATCCAGCCCCTTGTGGCGTGGGGGCGGCAAAATTTTCCCTAATAGTCCCGAAGAAAATTTTAGCCACAAGGTCAATCGCAAGATGTATCGCGCCGGCATCGGCGCCATTCTGTCTCAACTCGTACGTGAGAACCGTTTGTCGGTGGTGGAAAACTTCACCGTCGACGCACCTAAAACCAAGACATTGGCCCGTAAATTGAAAGATATGGGATTGGATGAGGTCATGATTATCACCGATAGCGTGGATGAGAACCTTTATCTTTCTTCGCGTAACTTGCCGCACGTGATGATAGTGGAAGCGGGTCATGCCGATCCAGTCAGTCTTATGCGCTTCGCCACCGTGCTGATAACGCGCGGCGCATTGACAAAAATTGAGGAGTTGCTTGCATGAGTACGCAAACATTTAGCCAAGAACGCCTGATGCAGGTGATACTGGCGCCTCAGGTCTCGGAAAAAGCCACTTATATAGCTGAGAAACATAATCAAGTCATTTTTCGTGTCGTGCAGGATGCTACCAAGGCCGAGATCAAAGCTGCTGTCGAATTAATGTGGAAGGCTCAAAATATTGAAGTGGAAAATGTGCAGGTAACCAACATCAAAGGTAAAGAGAAGCGCTTTGGTCGTTTCATGGGGCGCCGTAGCAATTGGAAAAAAGCTTATGTCAGCATTAAAAAAGGTCAGGAAATCAATTTTTCTGAAATTACACAAGGGGAGGTCAAGTAATGGCGCTGGTTAAAGTCAAACCAACTTCTCCTGGTCGTCGCGCAGTAATCAAGGTTGTCAACTCCAGTTTGCATAAAGGGGCACCCTATGCCAAGCTGGTGGAGAAGCAGAATCATACTGCCGGGCGCAATAACAATGGCCACATTACCACTCGTCACATGGGAGGCGGTCATAAACAGCATTATCGCATAGTGGATTTTCGCCGTAATAAGGATAGTATCGCTGCCAAGGTTGAGCGACTGGAATACGATCCAAATCGCAGCGCAAATTTGGCGCTACTTTGTTATGCTGATGGCGAGCGTCGCTACATCATCGCACCAAGTGGTATTGTCACCGGAATGCAATTGATGAGCGGTGTGGACGCGCCAATCAAGAACGGCAATGCGCTGCCGTTACGTAATATTCCGGTAGGAAGCACCATTCATTGTGTGGAAATGATGCCCGGCAAGGGCGCACAACTGGCTCGCTCGGCTGGGACATCGGTACAACTTCTCGCGCGCGAGGGAGATTACGCTCAGCTTCGCCTGCGCTCCGGAGAGATTCGTAAGGTGCACGTCAACTGTCGCGCCACCATTGGCGAGGTCGGCAATGTGGAGCATAATCTGCGCTCAATCGGTAAAGCGGGTGCACAACGCTGGCGCGGCATTCGCCCGACAGTGCGCGGCGTAGTGATGAATCCTGTAGACCATCCCCATGGCGGCGGCGAAGGCAGAACTGCCGCCGGACGCCATCCGGTCAGCCCATGGGGAACACCCGCCAAGGGTTTTCGTACCCGTACCAACAAGCGTACCGACGGTATGATCGTACGTCGTCGTTATTCAAACAAGGGGTAATGAATCATGGCACGTTCCGTAAAAAAAGGTCCGTTTGTTGACTTACATCTGGTAGCAAAGGTGGAAACCGCACGCGCAACTAACGACAAGCGCCCAATCAAAACCTGGTCGCGTCGCTCAACCGTTCTGCCCGATTTTATCGGTTTAACTATCGCCGTGCACAATGGCAAGCAGCATGTTCCGGTATATGTTACCGAGAACATGGTAGGACACAAGCTTGGCGAGTTTTCCCACACTCGTACCTTCAAGGGGCATTCAGGCGACAAGAAAGCGTCGGCTGGATCCAAGAAATAGGAGATCAACATGCAAACAACTGCTGTGTTGCGCGGAGTCAGATTGTCCGAACAAAAAGGACGCCTTGTGGCCGATCAGATTCGGGGGTTGCCGGTGGAGCGCGCACTTAATCTGCTTGCCTTCAGTCCGAAGAAAGGTGCTGTCATCATTCGTAAATTGCTGGAATCAGCTATTGCTAATGCCGAACACAATGATGGTGCGGATATAGATGAATTAAAAGTCGCAACGATATATGTGGATCGTGGACCATCAATGATGCGCACCAGTGCCCGCGCCAAAGGGCGCGGAAATCGCATCGTTAAGCCAACTTGTCACATTCTTCTTACTGTCGGCGACAAGACCGGCAACAAAAAATAAGGATATACGAAGATATTATGGGACAAAAAATCCATCCAACAGGTTTCCGGCTTTCGGTGTTAAAAAACTGGTCATCGAAATGGTACGCTAATGGGAAAAATTTTCCCGGCATGCTGAACGAAGATATCAAGGTACGGGAATATCTAAAAAAGAAATTGGCACATGCATCGGTAGGTCGTGTGATTATCGAGCGGCCGTCCAAGAATGCGCGTATCACGATTTATAGTTCACGCCCCGGTATTGTGATCGGCAAGAAAGGCGAAGATATCGAGGTTCTGCGGGGAGCGCTGCAAAAGCTCATGGGTGTTCCGGTGCATGTGAATATCGAAGAAATCCGCAAGCCTGAAATTGACGCGCAACTGATCGCCGACAATATTGCACAGCAATTAGAAAAACGTATCATGTTCCGCCGCGCCATGAAACGTGCGATGCAGAATGCCATGCGGTTGGGCGCTCAAGGTATCAAGATTATGAGCGCCGGGCGATTGAATGGCATCGAAATTGCCCGTACTGAATGGTATCGTGAAGGCCGCGTGCCACTCCATACTTTGCGTGCCGATCTGGATTACGGTACTTCGGAAGCCAAGACCACTTATGGTGTAATTGGAATCAAAGTATGGGTATTCAAGGGTGAGGTAATAGGTCGAGGTGAGCAACCTGCGTCGACAATATCCGCGATGCAGGCACCAGCTCCAGCGGGAGAGCCTGAGAAAAAGCGCCCCGCCAGAAAACCGGGATTAAGTACACCGAAGGTTGCAGCGGGACCAAGGCCGGCTGAGAGAAGCGAGGCCAAGGCCGACGTCAGGACCAACGAAAAGAAAGTGACCAGGAAGTTCGATAACGCCGTTGAGGAAACTGCTGCCAAGACTGAGATCAGAACGGCAGCGAAGCCAGGAGTGAAAGATGCAGCAGCCAGCTAGAACGAAATACCGCAAACAGCAGAAAGGCCGCAACACGGGAGTTGCTACCCGCGGTGCGAAAGTTAGTTTTGGTGAGTACGGGCTCAAGGCAATTGGTCGCGGTCGTTTAACTGCCCGGCAGATTGAAGCAGCGCGGCGTGCGATGACTCGCCACATAAAGCGCGGCGGTCGTATCTGGATCCGTATCTTCCCAGACAAACCAATTTCCCATAAACCGGCTGAGGTGCGGATGGGCAACGGCAAGGGGAATCCGGAATACTTTGTGGCGGAAATTCAACCTGGTAAAATGTTGTATGAAATGGACGGTGTTGACGAAGTACTGGCGAGACAAGCGTTCCGTCTGGCCGCTGCCAAGTTACCGATTCAGACCACATTTGTTATCCGACAAGTAGGCGGTTAATTATGAAAGAAGCGAAAGCTAGTGAACTAAGAGCCAAGAATCCCGCGCAGCTGCAGCAGGAACTGTTGGAATTGTTGAAAGCTCAATTTGGCCTGCGCATGCAGCACGCAACCCAGCAGCTAGGTAACACTAACCAATTGCGGAATGTGCGCCGCGATATCGCGCGTACACGAACTATTCTTAGCCAGAAAGTGAAGCAGTCATGAGCGAAGTCAATTTAAGCCGTACTCTTACCGGAAAAGTGGTGAGTGATAAAATGAACAAGACTATTACCGTTTTGGTCGAACGTAAGGTTAAACATCCGCTCTATGGCAAGATTATGGTCCGCTCGAAAAGGTACCATGTCCATGACGAGAATAACGAGTTTCATCCGGGTGATATGGTGGTAATCGAAGAATGTCGGCCTCTTTCCAAAACGAAGGCGTGGCGCGTAGTTAAATTGATGGAGAAGGCTGCGCAGTTTGGGTGATCAGGGGCGGACGAGGAATGTGTTTTTTTTGCCTTGTTTTTCTGATGAGATAACCGTATAATTCCGCTTCTTTGGTTTTCCGATTTTCAGACTTTAATTTTTTGCCGCCGGTTGGTTCTGGCGGCGCCACAACCCGAACGGGTTCCAATACTATCTATGCCTTGGAATTTGGGCTGGAAAAGTTGGAAAGAGTGAGTAAATAATGATCCAAATGCAATCGATTCTGCAAGTAGCAGATAATACGGGCGCGCGTTCAATCATGTGCATCAAAGTGTTGGGCGGCTCCAAGCGGCGCTATGCCGGCATTGGTGATGTTATAAAGGTCAGCATCAAGGACGCCGCGCCGCGAGGGCGTGTGAAGAAAGGTGAAATATACAACGCCGTGGTGGTACGTACCGCCAAGGGAGTACGTCGTGCTGACGGCTCGCTGATCAGATTCGACGCCAATGCTGCGGTGTTGTTGAATACTAAGCTGGAGCCTATTGGCACACGTATTTTTGGCCCGGTTACGCGTGAATTACGTAACGCGCGCTTCATGAAAATCGTTTCGCTTGCGCCAGAAGTCCTGTAAGCGATAGGGAGTCAGTATGCGAAAAATAAAGAAGGGTGATGACGTGATTATCATCACCGGTAAAGACAAGGGCAAACGCGGCACGGTATTACGTATGGTGAGTGCCGATTTGGTGGTAATTGAGGGAGCCAATAAGGTCAAGAAACACCAACGGCCCAATCCGAATAAGGGAGAGGCAGGTGGAATCGTTGAAATGGAAAAGCCTATTCAGATTTCAAATGTAGCGATTTTTAATCCCGCCACACAAAAAGCCGACCGCGTGGGAATCAAAATTCTGGAAGACAAGCGAAAAGTACGTTGTTTCAGATCCAACGGCGCGTTGCTTGACGCCTAAGAGGGTGGAGGGAATATGGCACGTTTGCAAGAATATTATCGCGATACCGTAGTGAAACAGCTGATGCAGCAATTTGGTTACAAATCGGTAATGGAAGTTCCGCGGATTCGTAAGATTACGCTCAATATGGGTGTGGGCGAAGCGGTCGCTGATAAAAAAATCATGGACAACGCGGTAGGCGATATGCAAAAGATCGCCGGGCAAAAGCCAGTGGTGACCAAGGCAAAGAAGTCGATCGCCACCTTTAAGGTACGTGATGGCTATCCAGTTGGCTGCATGGTGACGTTGCGTCGTATACGCATGTACGAATTTCTTGATCGATTGATTAGCGTAGCGATTCCGCGCATTCGTGACTTTCGTGGCATTTCCGGCAAAGCTTTCGATGGGCGGGGCAATTACAATATGGGTGTGAAGGAGCAAATCATTTTTCCGGAAATCGAATATGACAAAATCGATGCGCTGCGTGGGATGAATATCACGATTACGACCACTGCGAAAACAGATGCGGAAGCCAAGGCGTTGCTGGCAGCATTCAAATTTCCATTTAAAAATTGAGGGAGCAGGATGGCCAAAATAGCCGTGATTAACCGCGACCTGAAACGTCGGGAGACCGTGAAGAAATTCGCCGCGCGGCGTGCTGAATTATTTATTATTATCAATAATGCCAAGATGAGCGACGAGGAGCGGCACTCTGCCAGGATCAAGTTGCAAATGTTGCCACGTAACGCCAGTCCTGTGCGACTGCGTAATCGTTGCGCCTTGACCGGCCGCCCTCGCGGAGTGTATAGCAAGTTCGGCCTGGGTCGTAGCAAACTTCGTGATATCGCCATGAGTGGGCAGATTCCTGGCATGACAAAAGCCAGTTGGTAATAAAGAATGGTTATGGGTACGTTTAAATATTCAAGATGCCGGACGAGACCCAGTCATATTTTAGAGAATGGGCCCAACATGATCAATGTAAGTATTTTTAGAAATAGCGTATTAGCTTGTTACAAAAATTGGATTGCCAGAGGTGCGCCTAGATGAGTATGAGTGACCCCATCGCTGATATGCTGACGCGAATTCGTAATGCGCAGCTTTCTGAAAAAACCTCCGTTGTGATGCCGGCCTCCAAGCTGAAAGCGGCTATCGCGCAGGTATTAAAGGATGAAGGCTATGTTGAGGATTTTGCGGTTCACGAAATGGACGGCAAGCCAGTATTGGATATTAATCTGAAGTATTACGCTGGCCATCCTGTAATCGAGAAAATCGAGCGCGTCAGCCGTCCCGGTTTGCGCATTTATAAAGCGAGCAATAAGCTTCCTAATGTGATGAATGGTCTGGGTGTGGCGATAGTCTCAACTTCGAAGGGTGTGATGACTGAACGAAAGGCGCGCGCCAGTGGTGTGGGCGGCGAAGTGTTGTGTATAGTGGCCTAAGGATATAGAAAATGTCTCGAGTAGGTAAAAATCCTGTGCCAGTTCCGGCAAATGTTGAAGTAACCTTGTCAACTTCCGAGGTATCAGTGAAAGGACCGCTGGGTACGTTACGGCACAACCTCGTTTCGGACATCGCTATTGAGCGCGACGGCGATAATTTGCTGATAAAGCCCTCCAACAGTTCCAAGCAGGCTAATGCGATGTCCGGTACAATGCGCGCGCTGCTGGCTAATATGGTTCATGGGGTAACTAACGGTTTTCAAAAAAAACTGACGCTGGTGGGTGTAGGGTATCGCGCTCAGGCGGCGGGAGAGGTTCTTAATCTGACATTGGGATTTTCTCATCCGGTGGTCCATAAAATGCCCGAAGGCGTAAAAGCCGAAACACCAAGCCAAACTGAGATTCTTATCAAGGGAATAGATAAGCAGCAGGTGGGCCAGGTCGCGGCAGAAATACGTGCTTATCGTAAACCAGAACCATACAAGGGCAAGGGTGTGCGTTACGCCGACGAAGTAATCGTCATGAAAGAAACCAAGAAAAAATAACTGGGGTAGATATGCCGAATCCGACAAAATCCCGTTTGCGCCGTGCGCGCCGTACCCGCGCCAAGATTGCCGAATTGAAGGCAGTGCGTTTGGCGGTGCATCGCAGCAATTGCCATATTTATGTACAGCTGATAGATGGCGCGGGTGGTAGGGTATTAACCAGCGCATCTACCCTGGAAGCAGAGGTACGCAAGGAATTACCCAACGGCGGCACAATTGCTGCGGCGGCTGCAGTAGGCAAACGAGTTGCTGAGAAAGCCAAAGGCCTGGGTATCGAGACTGTAGCATTCGACCGCTCGGGATTCAAATATCATGGGCGCGTTAAAGCATTGGCCGAGGCAGCTCGTGAGCATGGCCTCAAATTCTGATCGAGGAATAGATAATGGCTAAGATGCAGGGAAGAATGCAGGGAAAGGTACCTCAAGGCGACGATCGGGGTGACGGTCTCAAGGAAAAAATGGTAGCGATCAATCGCGTGACGAAGGTTGTCAAAGGTGGTCGTATTCTTGGTTTTGCTGCGCTTACCGTGGTTGGAAATGGGGACGGTAGCGTCGGAATGGGCAAGGGAAAATCCCGCGAAGTGCCGGTAGCAGTGCAAAAGGCCATGGATGAAGCGCGGCGTAAGATGATCAAGGTGAATCTCAAGAACGGCACGTTGCATCATCCGGTTATTGGCAGACACGGTGCGGCTACAGTATATATGCAACCTGCATCCGAAGGGACCGGTATTATTGCCGGAGGTCCGATGCGTGCGATATTTGAGGTTATGGGCGTACACAATATTCTTGCAAAGTGCATTGGCTCAACTAATCCTTATAACGTTGTGCGTGCTACTCTGCATGGTTTGCAGGCGATGAACACTCCAGCGGAAATCGCAGCCAAGCGTGGCAAGAGCGTGGAAGAGATTATGGGCTTGGCAAAATGAGCGAGAGCAAGAAAAAAATCAAGGTAACTTTGGTCAAGAGCCTGATAGGCACCAAGCAATCACATCGTGCCACGGTGCGTGGATTAGGGCTGCGAGGAATTAATAGTAACGCCGAACTGGAAGATACTCCAGCAGTGCGGGGAATGATCAATAAAGTTTACTATCTTGTTAAGAGTGAGGCATAGATGCGGTTGAATTCCATTAAGCCGGGGGTTGGCGCCAAGCACTCCAAGCGACGCGTGGGGCGAGGCATCGGCTCCGGTATTGGTAAGACCGCCGGTCGGGGTCACAAGGGACAGAAGTCTCGTACGGGTGGCTTTCACAAGGTAGGTTTCGAAGGTGGGCAGATGCCTCTTCAGCGTCGCTTACCCAAGCGTGGTTTTGTTTCGCTCACAAGAAAAAGTGTCGCGGAGGTACGGCTGTCAGCCTTGAGCAAATTGCCGGGGGATACCGTCGATATTCTGATATTGAAGCAGGCCGGGATCGTTTCCGGGTCCGCTTTGACGGCCAAGGTGATACTTTCCGGGAAGATCGAACGTGCCGTAAAATTGCAGGGTATTGCAGTTACCCAGGGCGTAAAAGCCGCCATTGAAGCTGCTGGCGGCAGTGTTGAGTAAATTCAAGAGGACAACGATTGGCCGCTAACGAATCGCTGCGGGGACTTTCCGGCAAACTGGGTGACTTGAAACGTCGCCTGTGGTTCTTGCTGCTCGCTTTAGTTGTCTATCGCATCGGCGCCCACGTTCCGGTACCGGGTATCGATCCGGTGGTGCTGAAAGATTTGTTCGAGTCGCAGCAGGGAGGCATTCTCGGCATGTTCAACATGTTTTCCGGGGGTGCGCTTTCTCGTTTTTCGATTTTTGCTTTAGGAATCATGCCGTATATTTCGGCTTCGATTATCATGCAGTTGGGGACAGTGGCATTTCCCTATCTGGAGGCGCTGAAAAAGGAAGGTGAGTCTGGGCGCAGGAAAATTACCCAATACACTCGCTATGGGACGTTGGGGTTGGCGCTGGTACAGGGCTATGGTATATCCATTGCATTGCAGTCTCAGGCGGGACTGGTGATCGAACCCGGACCCATGTTCTTGCTGACAACGGTAATAACATTGGTTACCGGCACTATATTTTTGATGTGGCTGGGTGAACAGATTACTGAACGGGGTATCGGCAACGGGATATCTCTAATTATTTTTGCCGGCATTGCCGCAGGGCTCCCGAGCGCAATTGGTGGCACGCTTGAGTTGGTGAGAACCGGTGCCATGCATTTCCTTGTTGCATTAGGGATTTTTCTGGCGGCAACGGTGGTCACGGCCTTTGTGGTTTTCGTCGAGCGAGGTCAGCGCAAGATACTGGTGAACTACGCAAAACGCCAGGTGGGGCGTAAAGTTTATGGCGGCCAGAGCTCTCATCTACCGTTGAAGCTCAATATGGCCGGTGTGATTCCGCCGATTTTTGCTTCCAGCATCATATTATTTCCAGCCACGTTAGCGGGATGGTTTGCCAGCGGGGAATCTATGAGTTGGCTAAAAGACATAAGCGGCGCGCTATCTCCAGGTCAGCCGGTTTATGTAATCATGTATGCGGCAATGATCATATTTTTCTGTTTTTTTTACACGGCGCTGGTGTTTAATCCCAGAGAAACCGCGGAGAACTTGAAGAAAAGCGGTGCTTTCATTCCCGGCATTCGTCCTGGTGAGCAGACTGCCCGGTATATCGAACGCATTATGCTACGGCTTACCTTGGCAGGAGCGATTTACGTGACGCTCGTATGCTTGCTGCCAGAGTTCCTGATATTGAAATGGAATGTACCGTTTTATTTTGGTGGGACTTCGTTGCTGATTATAGTAGTGGTAACCATGGACTTCATGGCCCAGGTACAAGCTTATATCATGTCACATCAATACGAGAGCCTATTGAAGAAAACCAACTTCAAGGGTGGTGGCGGACTGCCGGCAAGATAGTTGCATCTAAGGATAGGATGGCCAAGGAAGAAACGATACAAATGCAAGGCGAGATACTGGAAACATTGCCCAACGCGACGTTCCGTGTCAAGCTGGAAAACGGGCATGTGGTGCTGGGACATATTTCCGGCAAGATGCGTATGCATTACATTCGGATTTTGCCGGGTGATAAGGTGACGGTAGATCTGACGCCGTACGATTTAAGTAGGGCGAGAATTACATTTCGCGCCAAATAGCGGGAGAGGGGCACACAATGAAAGTATTGGCATCAGTAAAAAAAATCTGCCGTAACTGCAAAATTATTCGACGGAATCGCGTGGTACGGGTGATTTGTACAGATCCGAGACATAAGCAGCGCCAAGGTTGATCGGAGAAGCATGGCCCGGGATGTTATAATTAAAAATTTCTGTAGGAAAATTGTATGGCCCGTATCGCCGGAGTAAATATTCCAAATCATCAGCATGCCGAGATCGCATTGACTTCGATTTACGGTATAGGTCGCGCCAGAGCCCGTGAGATATGTGCGGCGGTCGGAATTGCTACGTCCACCAAGATCAAGGATATAACGGACGTACAAATGGACAAGCTTCGAGACCGAGTCGCGAAGTTCGCGGTAGAAGGCGACTTGCGACGAGAAATTTCGATGAATATCAAACGCTTGATGGATCTTGGTTGCTATCGGGGGTTACGTCATCGTCGTGGCTTGCCGGTGCGAGGCCAGCGCACTCGTACCAATGCCAGAACTCGTAAAGGGCCCCGCAAGGCGGTTCGTTCCTCCAGCGCAAAGCCGGCAGCAAAGTAAATGGTATTTGATAGCCAATTGAACCGTAGTACAAAGGAATAATTACACATGGTAAAAGCAGCCACGCGGGTACGCAAGAAGATCAAGAAGAACGTAGCGGAGGGTATCGCCCACGTTCACGCTTCGTTTAATAACACCATCGTGACTATCACTGACCGGCAAGGCAACGCCTTGTCATGGGCTACTTCCGGTGGCGCGGGGTTTAAGGGATCGCGTAAAAGTACCCCATTTGCCGCTCAGGTAGCAGCCGAGCAGGCGAGTAAAGTCGCTCAGGAATGTGGGGTAAAGAATTTGGAAGTACGTATTAAAGGCCCTGGCCCGGGGCGAGAATCTGCAGTGCGAGCATTGAACGCAGCAGGCTTCAAAATCACAAGTATTTCGGATGTGACGCCAGTTCCGCATAATGGTTGCCGCCCACCGAAGAAACGCCGTATTTAAGGAGCAGACCGTGGCTAGAAATCTTGATCCCAAATGTCGCCAATGTCGCCGCGAAGGCGAGAAACTGTTTCTTAAAGGCGAGAAATGTTTTACCGATAAATGTGCTATCGAACGCAGAAATTATGCGCCTGGTCAACACGGTCAAAAAAGTGGACGGCTGTCCGATTATGGGGTTCAGCTGCGCGAGAAGCAGAAGCTACGCCGTATATATGGAATACTGGAGCGCCAGTTCCGCAATAATTACGAATTAGCTGACAGACAACGGGGCATTACCGGTGAGAATTTGCTGCAATTATTGGAATGCCGCCTGGACACGGTCTCATACCGTATGGGTTTTGGTGCCTCACGTTCAGAAGCGCGCCAGATTGTACGTCACAATGGAATACTCGTAAATGGCAGGAGGGTCAATATACCATCGTACCAGGTGAAGCCCGGTGACGTGGTCGAGGTTGCCGAGAAGGCGAAAAGCCATTTACGTATCAAGGCTGCAGTCGAAGCCGCCGAGCAACGCAATTTTCCGGAGTGGATCGCGATGGATGTCAAGGCCATGAAGGGAACGTTCAGGATGAAACCGGAGCGGTCCGATTTGCCATCAAGCATCAATGAATCATTAGTCATTGAATTGTATTCCAAGTAATCAACCGCCAAGCTTCCCGCAAAAGGATCAGGCTATGCCAAGTAACACTTTTCTTACGCCGCGCATCATTGACGTTCAGAATATTTCGCCATTGCACGCCAAAGTCACCATGGAACCGTTTGAACGTGGCTATGGACACACTTTAGGTAACGCATTGCGCCGTATCTTATTATCTTCAATGCCAGGGTTTGCGCCGACCGAGGTTCAGATCAGCGGTGTAGTACATGAGTATTCCGCCCTTGACGGAGTGCAGGAGGATGTGGTCGATATCTTGCTTAATCTCAAGGGTATTGTTCTCAAATTGCACAATCGCACCGAGGCCGTTCTGATTCTTAAAAAGAAAGGTGAGGGTACGGTTACCGCAGGCGATATTGAAGCTGGGCACGATGTGGAAATTATTAATCCCGATCATGTTGTTGCGCATCTCACCGCAGGTGGGAAGCTGGATATGCAAATCAAAGTTGAGCTAGGGCGCGGTTACGTACCGGGAACGGTGCGGCAATTGGCAAGCGAAGGCCGTACTATTGGCAGTATTTTGCTGGATGCTTCTTTCAGCCCGGTGCGACGTGTAAGCTACGCGGTGGAGAGCGCGCGTGTCGAGCAGCGTACCGACCTTGACAAGCTCATTATGGATATTGAGACCAATGGTGTCGTCGATCCCGAGGAAGCGATTCGTTACGCCGCCAAGGTACTGGTGGAGCAACTTTCGGTATTTGCTGATCTCAAGGGCACGCCGTTGCCCGTGGAGCAGCCTAAGTTGCCGCAGATTGATCCGGTATTATTGCGCCCGGTGGATGATCTTGAGCTTACTGTACGTTCTGCCAATTGTCTTAAAGCCGAGAACATTTACTATATTGGCGACTTAATTCAACGAACCGAAACCGAACTACTAAAAACGCCTAATCTGGGCAGAAAATCATTGAACGAAATCAAGGAAGTACTGGCCTCCCGCGGGCTAACGCTGGGAATGAAACTGGAAAGCTGGCCGCCAGCCAATCTTGAAAAAAGTA
>JBDTWQ010000122.1:0-2775 GCA_040006595.1 Nitrosospira sp. | reverse complement strand
CAAGCGTTCTCGCGCGCGGCGGGTGCACCACTCGTACATGGCAATAGTATCCGCCTCCTCAAGGACGGCAGCGCAAATTATCCAGCATGGCTTGATGCGATTTATTCATCAAAGGAAACCATTCATTTCGAAAATTATATTATCCGCGACGATGATATCGGCCAGAAGTTTGCCGATGCCTTCATTGCCAAGGCAAAAGAGGGAGTCCGCGTAAGGGTGCTTTACGACTGGATGGGGGCCCTGACCGAGACATCCGGTCGCTTCTGGCAGCGGCTGAGCGATGGTGACGTTGAGGTCCGATGTTTCAATCCGCCGCGATTCGATAGCCCGCTGGGCTGGTTAGGCCGGCTTCATCGCAAATCGCTTTGCGTGGATAACCGCATTGCATTTGTCAGCGGCTTATGTGTCGGTCAGATGTGGATAGGTCATCCGGAACGCGATATTCTGCCGTGGCGTGATACAGGCGTCGAGATACGCGGCCCTGTCATAGCCGATGTGGCGCAGGCCTTTTCGCGTGCATGGGCTGAGGCTGGCCCGGAGTTGCCGGCAGATGAACTGCCGGACCGGGACTCGATCTCCGTAGCAGGGACAGTCGATTTGAGAATACTGGGCAGCGTAGCCGCCACCGCAGGCTTGTACCGGCTTGAGCAACTGATCGCGGCACTGGCGCAAAAAACCCTCTGGCTTACCGATGCATACTTCGTCGGTACCACCAGTTATGTGCAAGCGCTGAGAGGTGCGGCAATGGATGGCGTGGATGTCCGCTTATTGGTTCCGGGATCGAGCGGCGACCTCACGTTTTTGCGGCCAATCTCGCGTGCCGGCTATCGTCCATTGCTCGAGGCGGGAGTGCGCGTATTCGAATGGAACGGATCAATGCTCCATGCCAAGACTGCTGTAGCCGATGGGCGCTGGTCGCGTGTCGGGTCAAGCAACCTTAATATAGCCAGTTGGCTGGGCAATTGGGAGTTGGATGTCGCAGTGGAAGATATCGCCTTCGCGAATGAAATGGAGCAGATGTATCTGCAGGATCTGGATGGTGCCACAGAAATCGTACTCAGCGAAAGGAACCGTGTGCGTCCAGTGACAAAGACCGGATCGTCCGGACCCGAATCCCATCCTTCTTTCAGGAACAACGCGGGCAGCGGCGGAAGCGGTAGCGCAAGCCGGTTGACGGCGGGTGCAATCCGCGTCAGCAACACCGTTGGGGCGGCCATTACCAGCCGGCTTGTCCTCGGCGCGGCCGAGGCAAAAATCATGATGTCCGGCGGGATTATATTGATAACCCTCGCTGTGCTCGCGGCACTGCAACCGTTGTTACTGGTGGTCCCTTTTACACTGATCGCTGCGTGGATCGGCATTTCGCTACTGATTAAAGCCTACCATTTGCGTAAAACTGGGCAAAATCGCAGGGCATCCGATAGACTCACTGACAGGATCGAGCCGTCCATGCGACGTGGGGAGATGTCTCATGAACCGTTCCGGAAGCCGTCCCGTAACGCGCAACATGAACCCTGCCATGATTCATCATGTGAACCCATCGATGGGTCCCCCCATAAACCATTACGTGAGCCCGCCAGCGAGCTGCCCGGAGAACTTCTTGATGAGTTACCGCGTGAACCCGTGCGTGAGCCGCCCTCTGAAGCGCCTCGCGGTGCGGCGGTTGAACCGTGAAGCGTTGAATCAGCGTAGCATAAACCGAATTGGTGTTTTGAACGAACGGTCGAAGCAGATGAGTCAAATAGAAAAGCACATTGCCAATTTCAGGAAATCCCATGAATTTATTTCATCGCAGTACCGACGCGGCAACCCAGCCCGCTACCGCCGCTTCTGCACGAAAAACGGTCCAGAGCCCGCTTACCCTGATCATGACCATTCGCTCACCCGAGGACTTCCAGGCGCTCTACGCACGCATACTCGAAATTCAAGCCGCACCGCCGGAAAAAAATCTCATCTGGATTGCTCTCGACAAACTCAGGATTGTGCATTTCGCACGCTTTGTATTCCTCGAAAATAATACCAAACTCGCCATCATAACCACATACGACGGTTCGTTTGAAGACTACCTCAATGAGTTCATCGACGAGATCGGTGATATTTTCAACGCGCTTCTCCAGCACATCGACGGCGCGCCACCATTGCCCATTCAACAAAATCGCAGCGCCTTCCGGGACTACGTCAAAGCCAACGACCTGGGTGGGATTGAACCCTTCTACAGCGCCTATCCGCAGGCAACGGTACTGGACATTCAGGCGGCGCTAAGCGAGCGCTGAGCACAATAAAGTGGATTCTCCACTTCAGGGTTTTTCCTGAGTGGTAAGCGCTTGTCCAACCACACCCGCATAAAACAGGACAAGCTTTACCGGGATATCGCCGACATTACGACCGATGTGATCCGTATTGACTACCTCTATCAAAGCTTCTCCGGCTTGCAGGCGCTTTACCCGGCCGTCTTTCAGCTTCACCTCCAGCGTGCCCTGCAATATCACGGCAAAGGAAGGAACAGGATGCCGATGCCAGCCGGTTTCGGCCCCCGGCGCGATTTCTATCGACATTCCCGTAATCTCGGCTTGCCCGGCGGGATAAATAATGGGTTGGCCATCCCAACTATGTGTTGTCCTGATTAGCGGAGTGACCGATACGGCTGCACCCGGCTCAAGGGCAAGCACATCAAGCGGAAGATGCAGGAATACAACAGCCCAGATTGCATTGAGAGTATTTTTCATCGGCCCTGCTCCTCCTGTATGAGAATATCGGAATGATATATATAAGTGA
>JBDTWQ010000121.1:0-30628 GCA_040006595.1 Nitrosospira sp. | reverse complement strand
GGTGCGGGTCGGCAAAGCCATTATTATCGCTTAAGATACGATGTCAGACAACTAGGACATACCTTGAATTGTGGCGGACTGTGTATAACTGAAAAGAATTCCGGGGAATAACCATCGCACCATATTGTCGTAATGGGTGTATCCGGCACTTTGGCGATTTCGATAATTTTTGATGGCGTAGCGCATGTGAGAAACCTTTTTTGGTATCAGTGATTCCGCAGTTTAATGCCCAATAACTTCAGCTTGCGATAAAGATGGGTACGCTCCAGTCCGGCTCGCTCTGCTACCCGTGTCATATTGCCGTTTTCCTGATCTATGAGCTGTTCAAAATAAGTTTTCTCAAATATATCACGCGCCTCGCGTAACGGAATATTGAGCGGGACACCAGCGACCGCTTGCGCCGGCGAAGATGCAAGTATCTGCTTTACGTCATCCGCCGATATTTCATCGCCAGTGCAGGTCAGCGCCAGAGAGTGTACCGTGCCGGTAAGCTGTACAAGATTTCCGGGCCAATCGTGATTTCGCAAACCATTGAGCGCGGCAGTGCTGAATTGACGCAGGGATATTTCGCCTGATTCAATACAGCGCGAGAGTATTTGGTTGGCGAGGTCAGGAATATCTTCCCGGTGCTCCCGCAGCGCAGGAACATTGATGCAAAGACCGCTTAAAATTTCATATAATCTGGGGTCGTAGGCGCCTTGCGCAGTCAGCCCCGCTAGTGGCATTGATGTGGCACACACAAGCCGCACGCTGTATTTCTCCAGCTTGCCCAACAGCAACAGTAATCCCTTTTGCCCCAGCCTGTTAAGCTCTCCGATCTCCTTGAGAAACAATAAACCTCCTTTGGCCCGATCAAGTAAATCAAACGGGGCATCCGCAAGCGCCGCGAGGGTATCCGGTTCAACCCATGGAGTGTTTTGGCGGTGCAAAAAACGTGCGCACAGATCGACCCCGGTCCCCGGTTCGCCGGTAAGCAGCAGTGGCGTCCTGAGGCCGGTCACCTGTTCCAGCCGTTTTTTTAGGTCGGCGATCAATGGCCCCCTTCCTAAGCTGGCAAGGGGAAGAATCGTGGGTGATTTGACTTGGCCCCCGCGCAGCGCACGTCCCACCGTGCTTAATAGCTTTTGCAGCGGGACTGGCTTCTCCAGATAACCGGATGCGCCCATACGCGTCGCCTCCACAGCGGTATCTATTGTGCCGTGTCCCGACATCATCACCACCGGCATGGTGAGCAGTCCGCAACTTGCCCACTCTTTCAGCAGGGTGATGCCATCGGTATCTGGCATCCAGATATCCAGTAGTACCAGATCGGGTCGCGTCTGTTTGCGCCAGTTGCGTGCCTGTCCAGCATTCTCCGCAAGGGCGACACGGTAGCCTTCATCACGCAAGATTTCGGACAATAGCTCACGTATGCCGATTTCGTCATCAACGACAAGTATTGTATTGTTGCTCATAATTCAAGAGGTAAATATCTTCTACGATGTGGTGAAATTTATCTGCTGATGGCACCCAATTACAAATTACTGAAATAGGTGTTTTCAGGAATACGAAAATACGTTTAGAGCGGATTTTGTAATCATGTGGCTTTGAGGTTGATCGCCAAACTATCCATGGCTGGCAAGGTAATTGAAATTCGTGCACCGTGCGGCCTGATATTTTCTATTTGAATCATACCATTGTGTTCTTCGACTATTTTTTTGACAATCGGCAATCCCAGCCCTGTACCCTTGGGCTTGGTGGTAACATAAGGCTCGAACACTCGTGCCCTGACTTGGTCTGAAAACCCTCCGCCGTTATCACTCACGCTAAACCGTACTCCGCTCGGCGCGACTTCGGTTCGCACCATGATAGCGGGTTCTGCGACACCTATCAGTGTATCCTGGGCATTTTGCAAGAGGTTGTGGATAACTTGGCGTAACCGTGCCGAATCACCTTTCACGGTCGGCAGATCTGAAGCCAGAGCCAAATAAACATGAGGTTGTGAATCTCCAAGTGTTGTTACGCTTGACGCCTCGTATAATGCGAGCACTTCGCGTACGAGGCTGTTGAAATCCAGTAGATGAAATTCCAGTTCCGGCGCGCGCGCATATTCGCTGAATTCATTGACCATTTTTTTAAGCGCTTCCACCTGGTTGACGATAGTCTCGGTAGAGCGCCGCAAGATTTGTGCATCTTGTATACTCAGCTTTTCAGCGAGCTTGTGCTGCATGCGCTCAGCGGAAAGCTGTATCGGTGTAAGCGGATTTTTGATTTCATGAGCCAGGCGCCGTGCCACCTCACCCCACGCGGCAGTACGCTGAACCTGTAATAAACCCGTTATGTCATCAAACACCACGACGCCACCGCCGCCTGATACGTGTGGTAGGCGTGTCCCACGGAGCAGCAATACCTGGTTGGCGCCGTCTCTCAAGCGCTCCACCTGACACTGCCATTCCCCCTTTTTTCCAGAATGAAATCCTTCGAGAATTTCGTTTTTGAAAGAGCTCAATTGAGGTTCGCGCACCGCACATTCCTCAATTGTCAACCCTTCGAGCCCCGCCAACGGAACTTTCAGAATTTGTTCCGCACTAAGATTCGCAGTACGCATGCATAGGTTTTCGTCAAATACCAAAACACCGGATGAAAGGTTGGCCAGTATATTTTCTAGATAAGCCCTGGCACTTTCCACTTCATGTTGGTTGCGCTGGGCTGTAGTGCGGGCTTCTTCCAGCTGCTGAGTCATGAGATTAAATGATTCGGTCAGCACTCCCAGCTCATCCCGACTTTGTACTGGGTGGCGCCTGCTGAAGTCACCCTGAGCAACGGCGCGGGTACCTTCCGCCAGCATACCCAGCGGGGCGCTCAGCCGTTCACTAATAAGGAACGCCGCGGCCAGAGCGGAAAAAAGCGAGAGTAGCAGCGCGAGCGTGAGCGTTACGCCGTAGAGGCCTTTCAATCCCTCACGCGATAGCAACAATTCCTGATAATCCCGATACGCTGCCTGTACTATTTCTGCATCCTCGGCTAACTGTTTGGGTACCGGCTGCAATAATTGTAATATGCGGGCGTTCCCTTCCATGCTCAGCGCGTCGATGGGGGTTACCACCCTTAAATACAAACCCTTGCCTGGAATAGACTCAACCGCGCTATACGCTTTCTCCATTGTCACCTGGCGCATCACCGCCGCAGTTAACGCCTCCGGAAACAGTCCCATGTTATTCGTGCCAGAAAACGCAATCATCTCGCCGTCCTGATTAAACAGTGTGGCCTCTTCTACCTGTGATTGATCCAGCAGCTGATTTAGCGCAGGCAGCGGCGGGGCAGACTGCTCGGATAGCATAAGCGTGGCGGCTTGGGCTTTGTTGCGTAGTTCCTCCAGCTGGTTGTCGAGAATGGTGCGCCCCAGATTCAGACCTCCTTCGAGCGCGCGATCCACTTTAACGTCAAACCAGGATTCGATACTTTTTCCCAGGAACTGCACCGATACACCATACACAAGTGCACCCGGAAGAACCGCCATCAGCGAAAAGATCAGCAACAGGCGCAATCCCAGCCTGGAACCGAATACGCCAGCCTTGAGCCTGCGTCTGAGTCTCCATAGCAGAAATCCCACCACTGCCATAAGGAACAGCACAAAGCCAACATTGAGTCTGATTAGAAGTCGATATTTGCGTTCAAAAAGCCCAGTATCGGCACCGGCAGTCGCAAGCAGAAACAGCATTACCGCACCTAGCCCTGCACCAATGATAACGACGTACTTCACAGCCTGGTACTATCTTGAAGCTTTTGCAATGGCAATTTTGTGCTCCACCGTAGTGTACCGGAACTCAAATCCCATTCCCTTGAACCAAGTGTCTCTACCTGAAATGGTTTAGGCAGTGCCGATATGTCCAGCCGCATACGTAATTCCACAGTGTATTCCGTATCGTGTTGTAGCTCGGAAGTTGCGGCAATGGGACGATCTCGCACCCGGCTCAGGGTCTGTAATGCCTCCTCCAATGTGCCGAAGTTCTGCGACAATGTCCCGCGACTCAAACGGTATTGACGAGTAAGGGCGTAATAGCTCAATCCTTCTCGCACTCTACTCTGTGCAACCCTTTCATCTAGCCAATACCAGCGTGAATTCATCAGGTTGAGTTCGGTAACGAAGTAAAGCACAATGCCTTTTTTTAGTGCCCGTTCCAACTTGGGGTTGAGCGCGATCTCGAAATCAGCATTAAACTGATAACCTCCGTCCACTGCGTCTATTACAACTGACTTTATCTGTATGTCTTCCGCATGGGATGAAGCGCTTAGCAGGAGCGCCATGCTCAGCAGCACCGTCGCGGCTGCGCGCAATAGTCGCACGAAGGAATCAGGCTTTCTGCAGCAGGGCATAAAAGAAACCGTCATGATGAGCATTCGGCAATAGCTGCCCGTCGATCGCTTTAACCTGGGAAAGAGGCAGCAGACGGGCGTCTGAATGAAGGCGCAAAAACTCTTCCACCTGCAGCTTGTTTTCCTCAGCGAATACCGAACAGGTGGCGTAGAGCAATTTACCATCTCTGGTCAGCATCTGCCACAAGGCGTTGAGGATTTCCCTCTGTCTTGAGGCAAATTGGGAGAGGTCGCTTTCACGCCTCAGCCATTTGATATCGGGGTGGCGGCACACCACTCCAGAGGCGGAGCAGGGCACATCGGCTAAAATGCGATCGAATTGCTTGCCGTCCCACCATCCCGCCGGGTGTGCCGCGTCCCCATGGAGAATGCGGTGGGTTTTAAGTTCCAGCCGGGAGAGATTTTGTGTTATGCGGGCAAGTCGTACGATGTCATTGTCGAGTGCGGTTAATTCCACTTCCGCCAATTCAAGCAAATGCGCGCTTTTGCCTCCAGGAGCGGCGCAAGCGTCCAGAACGCGCATACCGTCGTGTGCATCCATCAACGGTGCGGCAAGTTGGGCGCCTGCGTCCTGCAGCGATACTAATCCCTCGGCGAATCCGGGTAGCCTATCCACTGCCACCGGCTGTGTCAGCTCGAGCGCATCGTTCCATAATCGTTGTGCGTCCATACCGCTTTGATAAAGACGTTTCTGGTATTCCGCCACGCTGGTCTTGCGCCGGTTGACCCTGAGTGTCATGGGTGGGCGTTGATTGCTGGCCTCCAACACTGCCTGATAGCATTGTGGATATTGCGCACGGAGTTTGTTTATCCACCATTGTGAATGAGAATACCGTCCTACCTCGCTGTCAGCTGCTCGTTCCAGAAGACTTGCGCGCTGACGTATGAAGTTGCGCAATACCGCGTTGACCAGCCCTTGCGCGCCTTTGTTACCATTCAAGAGGAGTGAAGCGGATACGGCGTTATCCACTACCGTATGTGCAGAAGACCTACTATATCCCAGTTGATACAAGGACACTAATAATAAACAACGTAGATTTTGGTCCCACAGCGGCTTATTCAGCAATAACCCAAGCAACGCGTCGAGCTGGCCAAAAAAACGCAATACACCATAGGTTAAATCCTGAATTGCTCCGCGTTGCTGACCAGAAAGATCAGCGTGGCTACGCCAGATATCCTGCAACACCGCAGTGAGACTCGCGCCACCCAGTACTCTACTCACAGCTGTAGCGGCCAAACGCTGAGTTTTAGTCATTCCGGCAATTCAAAGCAGTCGCCCGGTTGCAATGCATGCCCCGAGAGAAATTCCGCCGCATTTAATTTTTTTCCATCGGGTTTTTGCACGATTTCCAGTACGAGCGTCCCTGCGCCACATACAACCACAATTCCGTCGCGTCCCGTTGCCACAATCTCTCCCGTTTTGCCGGGGGCATCTGCAGCGACGCCTGCTTGCCATATTTTCATGGAAGCGCCGCATACCCGGGAATATGCGCCGGGGCGAGGGTTGAATGCTCGCACCACCCGGCTGATATCTTCCGCACTTAATCGCCAGTCAATTTGCGCTTCGTTTTTTTCCAGCTTGGGTGCGTATGTGACGGCGATTTCGTTCTGAGGAATTGAGGAAAGCTTTCCCTGTTGCAGATGCGCTAATGCTTCCACGATGCAAAGAGCTCCCAGTAAGGCAAGCCTGTCGTGCAAAGTTTGTGCGGTGTCTTTTTTTGTGATTGCGAGACTTCGCTGCAACAGGATGGCACCGGTATCCAAACCTTGATCCATTTGCATGATCGTGATCCCGGTTTCTCGATCACCCGCCAATATTGCCCGCTGGATTGGTGCCGCACCCCGCCAGCGTGGCAGCAACGAAGCATGGATATTAAGACAACCAAGGCGAGGAACATTTAAAACTGCCGAAGGCAGAATCAGTCCATAAGCGGCAACCACCATGATATCGGCACCAATGGCATTCAATTGCGCATATAGCTCGGGTGGTTTGAGCGAATATGGCTGCAACAAAGTAAAATTTCGTTGCTGTGCCAACAACTTGACCGCGCTGGCTGTAGTCTTCATGCCTCGTCCGGCTGGGCGGTCGGGCTGGGTCAACACCAATACAATCTCATGTCCGGCATTTGTCAGGGCTTCAAGCGCAGGGACGGAAAATGGTGGAGTGCCTGCAAAAATAATTTTCATATTGGGCGCAGTTTAGCCAGGGACGATGTCAAGATGCCTTCCAAAACGATTGCGCCATGCGAGCTGCGGAAAAATCAGGCTTACCTTATTGTGGTACGCTCGCTGGCATTGTAGAGCGAGTGCCATGATCTGCGCCGTGCGCTTTGTGAGCATCCCGATTTTGCCAGCAACGCGTCCCATGGCATTCAGACATTCCCTAATTCAGCGGTTAGCTAGGCCACATTTATCGGTAGTCAAAAAAATCATTGTTACACCTTTCGCTGCTGCTTTTTTAACCTGGTCTGAATACGCGATTGTTTCATTCGCGACCAGTACTCGACAAATACCTTGCCTGCCAAATGATCCATTTCGTGTTGAATGCAAACTGCCAGCAAACCGTCGGCGTCGAGTACGAACGGGTTGCCGTCACGATCCCAGGCCTCGACCGTGACCCCCGCGGCGCGTTGTACCTTTCCGAATACTCCCGGAACCGACAGGCAACCTTCTTCGTCATCAGACTCGCCGCTGCGGGCGGTGATCTCGGGGTTGATTAATACATGCAACAGGTTGCGGGTATCGGAGACGTCAATTATGATGACACGCTGATGCACATCAACTTGGGTCGCCGCCAGGCCAATTCCGGGAGCGGAATACATTGTTTCCGCCATATCATCCACCAGAGCACGAATTTCGTCAGTAACCTCCGCCACTCGGGCTGCTACGGTGTGGAGTCGTTCATCCGGGTATTGTAATATCTTCAGAAGTGCCATAAAAAGACTTGCACATTTAACAATCTAAATGCAGAATTTGAACCATATCGGTATATCCCTGTGTCCTTGAGCTCTATATCGGTGGTTCTCCACACGTAAAGTCCATTATATCCCGATTTGTGTCCAACCTGCCCGCCGGGGCCACCGACACGGTATTTTGGAACATGTCTGATTATTAACGTTGTTAGTCCAGACGAAGTGGCCGTTGGCTTTGTCCCAAGTTTTCTGAAAAAACCAATGGTTCCGCGGTAATCAAAAGACCCAGTCAACTTGGGCTATCGACGCAATGCGATCACCATACCATTCATAGGTTGACTAAAATGAAGCCAATAGGGGATATCGAGTCCTGGCTTGCCCTTGGCTTGATTGATGGTCTCGGTGACGAGTCAATGCGACGATTGCTAGTGGCTTTCGGCAGTCCTGCCGGCATTCTTTCCGCAAAAGCTGCATCGCTAGAGCGCTTGGTGAAAAAGAAGGTAGTGGACAGTATTATTCAAGGGACGGACAGGAAAAAAATTGCCGCCACGCTCAAATGGCTCGATGATCCTGAAAACTCGATTATTACGCTGGCTGACTCCGATTACTCCTCGCTGCTGCTCAACATCCCGGATCCTCCCCCACTTCTCTATCTCAAGGGAAAACGCGAGTTGCTGAGTTCACCCGCGCTTGCTATTGTAGGTAGCCGCAATGCGACACCTCAAGGTGTTGCCAACGCCGAAGCTTTTGCTGAAGCTGCAAGTAATGCGGGACTTTGCATTGTCAGTGGAATGGCACTCGGTGTGGATACTGCGGCCCATCGTGGAGGCTTACGTGGTACCGCAGCCAGTATTGCGGTGGTAGGAACCGGGCTGGATATCGTTTATCCTGCACGCAATCGCGAACTTGCCCATGAACTGGCGGAAAAGGGGGCGCTTGTTTCCGAGTTTCCCTTAGGTACTCCCGCTATCGGTAGCAACTTTCCGCGCCGCAACCGTATCATTAGCGGCCTGAGTCGCGGCTGCCTGGTAGTAGAAGCCGCGCTGCAAAGTGGTTCTCTTATCACCGCACGGCAAGCGTTGGAGCAGGGACGGGATGTATTTGCAATTCCCGGCTCGATTCATTCACCGCTATCGAAGGGCTGTCACGTGCTCATCAAGCAAGGAGCCAAACTGGTGGAAAGTGCCGAAGACATTTTGGATGAGCTGGGATATCAGGCTGCGCGAAATACTGTCAAAGACGCTGATGAACCAGACAGGGAGGAATCGGTGCTGCTGAGACATCTTGGCCATGACACGCCCAATATCGATACGCTGTGCACCCGTAGTGGCTTGACGGCGGAAACGGTATCGGCGATGCTATTGACGCTTGAACTGAATGGCGTGGTCGCCAGTCTGCCGGGTGGATGCTATCAGCGGCTTTGGTAGATTACTGCGGCAACTTGTCCTGGAGTCCCTCGCTATCCCTAGTAATCCTGAAAAGGCAGTTGGACCGCAGCGAACGAACAGAACGTAGAGCAATATCTCTTACGTAAATTGGACTGCTGGCACACGGCAATAGGATGTGTATTTTCTCAAAACTGCCACCGACAATCTGCGGACATTCACAGGACTTTCATGGGTAAAACCTTAATCATCGCTGAGAAGCCTTCTGTTGCTGCCGATATTGCGCGTGTATTAGGCGGCTTCACTAAGCACACAGATTACTTTGAGAGTAATCAGTACGTGTTGTCATCGGCTGTCGGCCATTTGCTTGAGCTGGCGGTACCGGAACAATACGAGGTCAAACGCGGAAAATGGAGTTTTT
Source organism: Nitrosospira sp. (assembly GCA_040006595.1). Lineage (GTDB taxonomy): Bacteria > Pseudomonadota > Gammaproteobacteria > Burkholderiales > Nitrosomonadaceae > Nitrosospira. The sequence continues at coordinate 21,554 of JBDTWQ010000121.1, read as the reverse complement.
CCAATCTACCGGTAATTCCACCGTACTTTGATCTCAATCCCATCGAGAAAACCGAGTCGCGCCTGAAGCTTTTAACCAGACTAATCAAACGCAAGGATGTGGATTCTCTTATCAACGCCTGTGACGCGGGACGCGAAGGAGAATTGATTTTCCATTACATTGCGCGCCACGCGGGTACGGAAAAACCAGTGAAGCGACTTTGGTTGCAATCGATGACACCTGCTTCAATCCGCGAAGGATTTACGAGATTGCTTGACGGTGCCACTGTGAAGCCACTGGCAGAGGCCGCTGTGAGTCGTTCGGAGGCTGACTGGCTAGTGGGCATAAATGGCACTCGTGCCATGACTGCATTCAATTCTCAGGAAGGCGGTTTCCACAAGACCACCGTCGGGCGAGTGCAAACTCCCACATTGGCGATTCTGATTGAACGGGAAGATGGGATCAGAAAATTTGTCCCCCGCAGCTACTGGGAAGTACATGGCACGTTTGCTGCCAAAGCAGGAAAATATAACGGGCGGTGGTTCGAAGAAAAGTTTGCCAAAGATAAAAAGGATGTTGAACAAAAAGCCGAGCGATTGTGGGATCAGAAAAATGCCGAGACCATCCGCGCAAAATGCCAGAATAAACCAGGTATCGTCAGCGAAGAAAGTAAGCCCACCACGGAAATCTGCCCCTTGCTATATGACCTCACCAGCTTGCAGCGCGATGCTAACGGACGCTTTGGTTTTTCCGCCAAGACGACGCTTGGGCTGGCTCAAGCTTTATACGAGAAGCATAAGGCGCTGACCTACCCGCGCACCGACTCGCGCGCGCTACCGGAAGACTATATTACAACCGTTAAGGACTCCTTAAATTCACTGGAAAAGACCCGTTATAGTACATTTGCCAAGCAGATTCTCAAAGCAGGTTGGGTCAAGCCTAACAAGCGAATATTTAACAACGCAAAGATTTCCGACCATTTCGCCATTATCCCAACTTCTCTCGAGCCCAAAGGGCTAAATGATGCGGAAGCGAAACTTTATGACCTTGTCACCAAGCGTTTTCTGGCTATTTTCTATCCCGCTGCCGAATTTCTTGTTACTACTCGAATCACCCGCGTCGAGAACGAGCCGTTTAAAACCGAAGGCAAGGTAATGGTCAATCCTGGATGGCAGACGGTTTATGGCAAGGAGGCTAATGTAGAGGGTGCGGATGATAGCTCGACTCTGATCGCCGTGAATCCGGGTGATTTGGTTCTCGCCGAAGAAGTTAAAGTCGTTGCCAATCAGACCCGGCCTCCGGCCCGATTCAATGAAGCCACGTTGCTGTCAGCCATGGAAGGTGCAGGTAAACTGGTAGAAGATGAAGATCTGCGAGAAGCCATGAGCGCGAAAGGGCTGGGTACACCTGCTACACGGGCTTCGATAATCGAGGGTCTGGTATTTGAGAACTATATGCAGCGTGTGGGGCGGGAATTGCATCCTACTGCCAAGGCGTTTTCGCTCATCACATTATTACGTGGGCTAAAGGTGCCTGAACTTACTTCACCAGAATTGACTGGTGATTGGGAATTCAAACTGCGCCAGATCGAACAGGGCAAGCTCGAACGCAACAAGTTCATGGAAGAAATTGCTGGCATGACTAGCCATATGGTGGAGCAAGCGAAAAGTCACCGCGGTGAAACCATAAGTGGAGATTTTTCCACGCTCAAGTCTCCCTGCCCAAAATGCGGCGGCATTGTACAAGAGACTTACAAAAAATTCCAATGTCAAAAATGCGATTTTGCGCTATGGAAAATTCTCGCCGGACGACAATTTGAGACGGGAGAGATGGAACAACTTATTACCCGGCACGAGGTCGGTCCCCTGCAGGGTTTTCGTAGCAAAATGGGACGACTATTCAATGCTAACATCAAACTCAACGATGAATTTGAAATGAAGTTTGATTTCGGTAGCGACAGCGGAGAAGGCAAGGAAGATGTAGATTTTTCAGGCCAGGAATCATTGGGAAAATGTCCTCGCTGCGGTGGCAGAGTATTCGATCATGGCATGAGCTACGTATGTGAAAAAGCTGTCGGCTCGGTGCGCGCTTGCAATTTTAAAATTGGAAAGATAATTCTCACCCGCCCTCTTGAACGCGAACAAGTCAGCAAGCTTTTACATACTGGCAAAACCGATTTGTTGCCAAAATTCATATCCAAAAAAGGGAGGCCATTTTCAGCTTATCTGGTCCTTGCTGCTGATGGGAAAGTGGAATTCGAGTTTGAACCAAGGGAAACAAAGAAAAAAACAACAGCAACAACCACTGAAGCAAAAGTCGCAAAACCAAAGTCCAGAACGTCTGCCGTCAAGAAAACCGCTATCAAGACATAGCCGCATTGGCTGGGCTTCTTATGGCTCCGATTTGCTAACATCGGAGCGACTGACCTTCGCACCCCTCATCATTCCTCTAATGTAGGTGCCGACACCTGATGTTTTTCAATATAGGAAATAATATCCCCGACGCAGGTAAATCCTTTCGCTTCCTCACCTTCAAAGTTAACGCCGAAAGTATCTTCAGCATCAAACAGAAGTTGAATCGTATCCATAGAGTCAAGCCCGAGCTCTTCGAATTTTGAGGCCTCACTTATGGTGGAAATATCCAGATTCTCAACTTTTGAGGCGATAAACTGTATAACCTTTGCTTTAATCTCTGCTCTGTCCATCAAATCTCATTCCTTCATTCAAGGGTTGTGAAAAGGATACTTGCATTGTTGCCACCAAATCCGAAAGCGTTACATAAGCCGTTACGCGGATTCCTCTGCTGTGGATGGTTAGGTGTGTAAGCGAGATCACACTCTGGATCAGCCTCATCAAGATTGATGGTTGGATGTATGGTGCCTGTATACAGTCCCATGATCGTGGCAATGCTGCCGATCGCCGCCGACGCACCGATTGTATGTCCAATCATGGACTTGGTGGCATTGATGGCGATATCCCCAGCTCTGTCCCCAAAAAGATTCTTGATAGCACGGGTTTCCACGATATCCCCAAGGGGAGTGGATGTCGCATGGGCATTGATATAGTCGATGGAGTCGGGTTCCATGCCGGCATCGGCGATAGCCGATCGCATTGCCGCTACTTGACCATTCATGTCTGGCATCACAATATGCGTTGCGTCACATGCCTGTCCATAGCCAGCAAGGCACGCATACATTTTTGCCCCCCGTTCTTTTGCCTTTTCTTCCGTCTCCAGGATGAGCACTCCCGCCCCTTCCGCCATAACGAAGCCATCACGGCCCTTGGAGAAAGGCCGTGATGCCCGTGCCGGATCGGTATTAAAGCCCGTAGTCAACGCATGCAACACTTCGAAACTCGTCATGGTCAGCGGCAATACGCAGGCTTCCGCCCCGCCGGCTATCACCGCATCGGCTCTCCCTGCCCGTAAAAGGTCAAGTGCCATACCGATCGCATTTGCCCCAGAAGAGCACGCGGTGCTGCACGTCAGATTCACTCCTTTCAGTCGATGTTTGATTGCTATCCAGGCGGCAGCGGAATTTGCCATCGTGCGCGGCACAGTGAAGGGAGGTATAGGCTGATTCCGAAATTTGCGCGTGGCGGATGACTCAAATGTAGCGAAACCACCCATCCCCGAGCCGATACTTACAGCCAGACGTTGGGGGGTATACACGTCAAGTCCGCCGGCATCTTCGAGAGCGAGACTGGTCGCTAACAGTGCTAACTGGGTGAATCTGTCTGTTTGCTCTATATATTTGGCCGACAGAAAGGTGGCGGGATTGAAATCCTTGATTTCTCCCGCTATTTTGGAGCGTTGACCCGATGCATCGAAGCTTTTGACTTCCTGGATTCCACTGACACCATTGACAGCCGCCGTCCAAAACTGGTCAGTGCCTATGCCAATCGGCGAAACAACTCCCATTCCCGTGACAACTACACGCATACGCAATTTAATATTAAGGAGATTATTGAAAAAGCCTCTTAGTGAAGAAGCTAACTTTATTAAGTTTAGCAGTAACTAGGAAAGGTTGCTATTGATCGACGAAGAGCTTTGTAACTGTTCGCATTTGAACAAGAGAGAACATAAGGAGCTTCCATTGAAGAGATAGGTATCGGTGAATGCAGGTCTTCATGGTAAGCGATAAACTTTCCTGAATGCCGCGGCTTGATCGCACTCATTGTTAATTAAGTTATTTGATAGAAAAGCTTACAGTTCGAGAACGCAGTGGGAAGTGTCGTTACAGAATCTGAGCCCATCTTTTGATGATCAGGGGGAGATACTCTTGTGGGCGGGTTGACCGTAGTGCACAGCGCATAAGAATGCTTGTCTGGGCAATAATTTGAACTGTTGAGTAATCCCATCGGATCGGCTTAAGAAAGAGGAAGTCCTCGATAAAGGCATCCCCCAGATATCTGTATAAAATACTGCATATGCCTGGAACGTACAGAAGCTGTGGCCTGCTTCCTTTCTTCCAGCTGTGTAACCCAAGCTACTGCGCATTAAATATGACAGGGAACAGATATCTCAATAGAGCTCCCATGATCCAGATAACAAGTACCAGACTTGAGATCACGGCGAGCCCTTCGGTAAGGGCCGATATGACTGTTGCACCCAAGCTATCAAATTCCTGGTGCCCGGATTCATTACGCCGGCGTTGCCGACGTTGCCTTACCCACATTTGCAGCATGAATACAATCGGGATAAGGGCCAGAGAAATTAACAGGTTATATTCAGGAGTGTCCATTTAATAGTCAACCTCTTTTCTTTGTAAAGTATCACTACAGAAAATTCTCACTGTTGTTTTTTTGCCTTCCTTTTGCCTCCGTCTCAACTAATCATTACTCACCATTACCAAATGTATCAATAAGTAATTTGTCTTTCGCATGTCCCCATACTAGATACAGAGAAAGCGATAACCTTTCTTTTTGAAGTTGAAGGCGAGTTTGTGTCACTTTCTCGAATCTCCACGGTAGCAATTAAGCGCTTTTGTCACAAGTAGAGGATATCGCAAATGCCACAATGGTAAAATCGACGATTATTTTATAAATTTCCCATACGTAATCATTGCAGTGGCCGCTCGATGTTCCCTGCAGCAATAGCGGGACTGCTGAATCTACATTGTCGTAAATCAGCAATTATACTATCACACGTCATCAACGTGCCATCGAGTTAACGTACCTCTGCGTTAAATGAACACTCTGACGGAATAAAACTGAGCAAACCTGCCTTCAATAGCCCATTAAGTTGGTTTTGATTTTTAACCGGACGCTAGTGTATTTCAATATGCAAACTCCCAGAACTTTTTTCCATCATGAATGAAAAGCCCAGCTCCGGAAATGTGAACGTACGCCCGGTCACAAATCGTCATGAGATGGGAGTATTTATTGATGTCCCATGGAAAATTTACGCAGATGATCCGATGTGGGTACCGCCGTTACGCCTGGAGCGGCGTCTGCATTTTTCCAGATTTAATCCTTTCTTCAAGCACGGAGAATGGCAAGCATGGATCGCATACCGTAATAATCAGCCGGTGGGACGGATCAGCGCCCAAATTGATCAACTTCACCGTGAACGTTATGGTGCGGACACCGGCCATTTTGGCTTGCTGGAAGGCATAGATGATGCGGAGGTATTCGCAGCACTGGTGCATACCGCCGAGACATGGTTGTACGCGAGGCATACCAGGCATATCACTGGGCCGTTCAGCTTATCCATCAATCAGGAGTGCGGTGTACTGGTGGAGGGTTTTGATACACCTCCGATGGTAATGATGCCGCATTCACGTACATGGTACGGTCGATTACTTGAAGAGCAAGGCTATCAACCATTGAAGGATCTACTTGCCTATTGGGCGGAGGTAGATCATAAGCTACCCCGATTGATGAGTACGCTGATTGAGAAATTCTCCAAGCAAGTACGGTTAAGGACACTACGCCGCGACAAATTTAGCGAGGAGATGGAAACGCTGCGTGATATATTCAATGATGCCTGGTCGGAGAATTGGGGCTTCGTTCCTTTTACCGAGGCCGAGTTTGCCGAGCTTGGCAGCAGTCTTCGTCTGCTCGTGCCGGATGAGTTTATTCGGATTGCCGAAGTTGATGGTCTTCCCGCGGCATTTATGGTGGGACTGCCCAATCTTAATGAAATCTTTGCCGAGCTTAACGGAAGCTTATTTCCATTTGGCTGGATTCGAATAATCAAGCACCTTAAATCCAAAGGGGTTCGTACCGGCCGGATACCATTGATGGGAGTGCGCAAGCAATTTCAGAGTTCCCCCCTTGGCATGGCGCTAGCGATTATGGTGATCGATGCGCCGCGGCAGATAGCGCTTTCCAGGGGAGTCCACGCGGTTGAGTTGTCGTGGATACTTGAGGATAACAAGGCAATGCGGGGAATTCTGGATTACCTGGGCTGCCGGGAATACAAGCGCTACCGGATCTATGGAAAGACGTTGTAATAATTCTATGACAGACGGCAAATCAGCGTTTAGGCTTCCTATGAATAAAACGGATCAATTTGCCGCTATAGTGCTGGCCGCGGATCGTACAACCAGTGACCCGATTGCGGTTAAAACGGGCATGGCCTGCAAGGCGATTGCTCCGATTTGCGGAACGCCAATGATCATTCGCGTGCTGGATGCGCTGGAAGCCAGCGATATGGTGAAGACGATTATTATATGTGGTCCACCAAAATCCGCCATTCCCGACTGTCCGGAGTTGGAAGAACGGATCAGAAGTGGGCGCGTCACCTGGGTGCCGAATCTGGATTCTCCCAGTCGTAGCGCAAATAGCGGTCTCGCACAGATTGATCAGGAGACGCCCGTATTGCTGACGACGGCGGATCATGCCTTATTGACACCTTCAATTGTGCAGTATTTTCTGCGCAAATCGCAAACGGCGGATAGCGATGCCACCGTGGGAGTAGTGAAACATGAAGACGTAGCAGCCGCATTTCCCGGCGTAAAGCGAACCGTCATACGGTTACGTGATGGAGGTATCTGCGGTTGCAATCTTTATGCATTCCTTAATCCTCGTGGCCGCGGCCTGGTTTCGTTCTGGCAGCGCGCGGAAGATCTGCGCAAGCGTCCGTGGCTTTTGATTTCACAGACCTTTGGTCTCATGACGGTTCTTTATTACCTTCTGGGATTATTGACAATTGATAAAGGGTTGAATGTTGTCGCGGCCAAAACCGGCATTAAGGTGCGGCCGGTATTTTTGCCTTATCCTCAGGCTGGTGTTGATGTTGATAAGGTTGAGGATATGTTGCTTGCGGAATCCGTGCTGGCGGGAGCAGCTTGCTGTCACCCGGTTTCTGAGGGAAGCGATTCCTGCGTCGATGACAATAATTAATCGCTACCTGGCTATTCAGGTTTTAATGGGCCTGTGCATTGCTACCGCGGTACTTTTGCCGTTATTCAGTTTTCTCGACTTGCTGGATCAGCTTGACGACGTGGGAAAGGGGACTTATCGCGTCGAGGATGCCTTCCTGCATACCGCACTATTGCTGCCACGCAGATTTGTTCAACTTGCGCCTTTTATTGCGCTGCTGGGTAATGTGATTGGGTTGGGACGACTGGCTGTTAACTCAGAATTGACCGCATTACGGGTGGCAGGTATTTCCCCTCTTCGTATCAGTCTGCCCCCACTTGGAGTCGGGTTGATCCTTTTGTCATTCATTGCGGCACTGGAACAATTTGTCGCGCCCCAACTTCAGCAGAGGGCTATTTCGTCCCGCGCCGTCGCGCTTGACAAGAGCGCGGCGCTTGGCAAAAATCTGGGTATCTGGACCCGGGATGAGTGGAATATATTACGTATCGGTGAGATGCTGCATACGAAAAAGGCCGCAGATATAGAGGTAATGCATTTTGACGATAACGGCTTCATGTTGACTTATACCTATGCTAAATATGCGGACCTCATAGCTGATGATCTGTGGGAGTTAAGCGACGTCACCATCAAGACATTTACGGAAAAACGCATCGAGTCCGTGAGCGTAAAGTCGATGAAATGGAGATCATTTCTGAATCCGGATGATATCTCGACACTGACCAAGTCACCGGAGAGCCTTTCTCCGATTGAGTTGTTTCTGCATGTACGTTTCTTACGTGCGACGGGTCAGGAGGCGGACGCCTATGCACTGGCTTTGTGGCGGAAGGCGGGCGGCGCACTGACAACAATCGCGATGTTATTGCTTTCCATACCCTTTGTTTTCGGATCGGTACGAGCGGGTCTTGGCAATAAACTGGTACTCGCATCCATGCTCGGGATCAGTATTTACCTGCTTGATCAGGTTGTTGCAAATGCGGGTCTGTTGCTGCATTTGGATCCAGCGCTAACTGCTCTTTCCCCCGGGCTACTGTTGATTATCCTTGCTAATTTCTGGTTGCGGCGGGTTTTTTAACCCTTTGCTTATTATTTTTCCGTTAAGAGTAGAAAAATCGGCATCTGTTCCGGATGGGATGTTGCTGTGGCAGTCATGCCGCATATATTTAGATCTGTGCGATTTTCTGCAGACAACCGGATGTCACTACAAACATACATGTCATACCTTATGGTTTCAAATCCCGACACAAACAAACGACCCGGAATATGTCAGTGACAACTTACATCCATATCATCGGCGATAGTGAGACAAGCATCTGGGGCCTAAGCGGCCGCGAGCGCCTGCAGCGTATGCTAAAGGCCCTTACGCAAATCAGGCTGGTCGATAGTTCCGAGCGGATTCCGGTGCATGCGCCAGCATTGTTTTTACGGGCAGATCATCTGTTTGATGCCCGAGTTCTGATGGCATTGATTAATACGCGAGCGAACCTGATGCTTTACAGCGACAAAGGTACGCCGGTCGCGGTCCGGATTGCCGATGGAGATATGCCTCGTATCCTGGAGAGTTTTGTGGACGTGGAAAAAGGAGAGGCTTTTTCTGCCTTGCCTCGCTACACGCTGAAGGATTTAAATTTGTTGGATCTTCAGCAAAATCTCAAGAAAAGGAACCCGCCCTACGTCTTACCTATCAGTAAAGATAACCGCCAAAGACTGGAGTCAGAACTATTCGCCCGATCATACAAAGGCGTAACCGACCTCGTGACAAAATGGCTCTGGCCCATACCTGCATTCTGGACCACGCGCTTCTGTGTACGTTCTGGTATACGGCCAAATCACGTTACGCTACTCAGTCTTGTGTTTGCAGTGCTGGCCGGAGTTGCCTTTTGGCATAGCCAATACGGCATGGGTTTGCTGATGGGATGGCTGATGACTTTTTTGGATACTGTGGATGGGAAACTGGCGCGAGTAACTGTCACTTCAAGCCGTTTAGGAGATGTGTTGGATCACGGCCTGGATATTGTTCATCCACCACTTTGGTATATGGCCTGGAGTGTGGGGTTGACAGCAACCTTAACGCAGGTACCTGACTTACCAGTAATGTTCTGGCTGATACTGATCGGTTATGTTGGTGGCCGGTTATGTGAAGGGGTATTCCAGTTGTGGATTGCATCATTTGATATTTTTATCTGGCGACCGCTGGATTCATTTAACCGGCTCATTACTGCCCGGCGTAATCCCAACCTGATCCTGTTGACATTCGGCTGGTCAATAGGCCGGCCGGACATCGGCCTCTGGTCAGTGATTATCTGGCATCTACTCTCGACTATCTTTCTTGCAATTCGCGTAATAATGGGCTGGCAAGCACAGCGGTCCCACGGTCCTTTACGATCGTGGTTTGAGGAGATTGTTCCTGGGCAGGATGAAGGGAAGCTGGCTGTTCGTATTTTTGCACCTTTACGGTTAAGGTAGATGATAGAAAATTCACGGATTAATAGGTTGGGGTCTGGAGCAGGCATGATCGGGCTGCTTTTCAATCCTCTCAGCGGACGTATTCGCAAGCGTAAAGATGCCATAAGGCGTGCACTTGCCGGGATTCCGGGTGCGACCTGCCGGGAAGTAACGAATGCATTTGAGATTAAAGCATCGGTGGATGCCTTTGTGCAGGCTGATATTGACTTGCTGGTAATTGTTGGCGGGGATGGTACGGTACAGGGAGTATTGTGTCATTTGTTTGCAACGCAACCACTCGCCAGATGGCCTGTGTTAACGGTCATACCGGGTGGTACAACCAACATGACGGCGCTGGATCTGGGTATCTGCGGTAGACCGGAATTTATCCTCCAGCAATTGAGAGGGTATCTGCTTCAGCAGATACCACCCGTATTTTTGCAGCGCCACGTATTGTGCATTGAACAAGCCGGGGCGGAAAAGGTTTATGGTATGTTTTTTGGTGTCGGACTTATCGCCCGCGCTGTGATATTCTCTCAGAGCAAGATAAAGCAATTGGGCATTACTGGGGAAATTTATTCAGGTATTATCACAGTTGGTTACCTTATCGGCTTGATTCTCGGACGTCGTCACGGGGCATGGGCTCCGGTTCAGATGTCAATTATCGAGAGAGATATTGAGCTGCATCGTGGAACCTACGCGTTTCTTTTCACGAGCACCCTGGATCGCCTGCTGTTTGGCATGCGGCCATACTGGGGGCGGGAGGAAGAACCGCTTCATATAACATTCGTCCGGCAGAAACCGAAACATCCCTTACGCTCGTTATGGGCACTACTTTCAGGCCGCGGAAAATCCCTTAAGGAACGAGACGGTTATCACAGTTGCAATACCAGAGCGCTGGAACTGCTGATAGATGACGATTACATCGTCGATGGCGAATCATACCGGGCATCAAGCGAGGATGGGCCATTGCGTATCACAGCAGCCGGTCCGATTATGTTCTTGGGAGCTGGTAGCGTAAACTCATAATAATGACAGACCACGCCTCAATATTTGATCAGCACATCCCAAATGACCTCGTTGCTGAGATGGCTTCGCTTAGTTCAAAGCCCGTGTCGGCGGATTTTATTATTCTGGTAGAAGCATTGAAATTACGGTTCGGCTCATCGCTGGACGCTGTTCTTCTTTATGGATCCTGCCTGCGGTCCCATGAGATTGGTGATGGAGTCGTGGATTTCTACGCTATAGTGAACAGCTACAGTAAAGCTTACCCAGAGCGCTATCTTGGTTACCTTAATGCGTGGCTGGCACCAAATGTGTTTTATCTCGAAGTATCCCCACGCGAAAATAAGCAGGAAAATAAGCAGGAAAAGAAATTCCGCGCCAAATATGCGGTAGTCTCAATGGCAGACTTCGAGCAAGGAACCTGGCGCTGGTTTCACCCGTATCTGTGGGCACGTTTTGCTCAACCCTCTCGATTGTTGTATGCGCGTGATGAGAACATCCGCAAGCGTATTTACAATGCGCTGGCCCATGCGGTAGTGACGTTTCTCAAATCCAGTCTTCCCATGCTGGACTCATCTGTAGTGAGTGCCGAAGCAATCTGGATCAATGGTTTGACGCAGACCTACGCGGCTGAGCTGCGGCCCGAACGCGCAACGCGGGCGCAACAGCTAGCTCAAATCAATCTGGATGATTACACGCGGTTGACTGCACATGCCGCACCGGCATTGGCGGGAATGCTGGAGGTGCTGCCGGACGGGCACTATCGGAGCCTGATCAAAGCAGCGGATCGACGGCATGCGCTGTGGCGCTGGCGATTACGGCGCTGGCAGGGAACAGTCCTATCTGTGCTACGGCTCACAAAAGCAGCATTCACCTTTAGCGACAGCATCAGTTATGCTGCATGGAAGATCGAACGCCATACTGGTGTTCGCGTTGAAGTGACGCCCATGTTGCGGCGGCATCCTGTGTTATGGGGTTTTAAGGTTTCGTGGCAATTGTTGCGGCGTGGAGTGATGCGCTGATATACCCGCGATCTACGAGCAAGCCATACCCAGCCGGTCACTGGCACATGGGTGCTTTCGCCTCCAAACACTGCAGTTGCTGTGCTTTGAGGATAAGATCACAAGCTTCACGGACTGCACCATTGCCCCCAACGCGCTTACAAACATAATGGGCTTGTTGCACAATTTCTGGAACGGAGTCCGCTGGACAAAAAGCTGTGCCTACGCGACTCAGACATTCCAAGTCGCTGAGGTCGTCACCGATATAGGCGATGTTTCGCAAAGAAATGCCCCAGCGTTTTGCCAGCTCTAAAAGAAGTGGGAGCTTATCCTGCACGCCAGGGTAATATTCATCAATAAGGAGCTTTTTCATTCTCGCGTCTACGGCTGGACTTTTCTCCCTGCTAATGACGCAAACTCTGATGCCATTCTCGCGCAGTAATTGCATACCATGGGCATCGCGAGTATTAAATTTCTTTAGTGCTTCGCCAGCAGGTCCGTAATACATACCCCCATCGGTCAGCGTACCGTCCACATCAAGCACTAATGCTTTAACCCGTGAAGCACTAGTCTTGACCAATGTTGATTTTTGTTTTAATAAAAGCTGCTCTACAATAATCCAGTCTGTTTCATCGTCTATTTCAATTGCGGTCTCAGCGGCCATTTCGTGGATGCCGATGCGGCCGCCTAAACGGCAGCCATAATCTTCGAGTAATTTCGCTCGAGTTAAATAAAACGCACCATTTTCCATGAGATAACCTTCAAAATCCTGATGCCTGGGACGTTTTGAGGGATCGTAGTTAACCGGCGCACCTGCCAAGGTCCAGAAAAAACGTTTTGATTGCACGGCAGTTAGAAGGGAATCGAGGTTTTCCGCAAGAAACTTATGTTTGGCGGCACAAAAATCTTCTGCGCGTGTGAGGGGAGAAGTTGCCTGAATAAGACATATGACATCAAAATGAATCTGCTGCTGAAACTCAAGCATTACACTCTCTGTACTGGCGGTGTCCGTACAAGTTGCAGCGGAGCGATCCATAATCGTAACCGCCGATGGAAATTCGTCAGATACTCGTTTATGAATTTCCGGTAAATCGGTAGCGACGTAGATTGTATCGAAACACTTTGATGCGATGGCTTGTTCCAGACTCCAGGCGAATAATGGCCGCCCCGCCATGTTGCGTACATTCTTTCCGGGGATCGATTTGGAATCCCCCCGCAAGGGCATTAAAGCTACCCAGCGCATTAATTGAAGTGAACCCCTTGTACACGTTTGAGCTTGTTGCGCTGCGGAATTTCGATTTCCGCCATTGGTCCTTCCTTGAACGTCAACGCCTTGGACACGTTACGAACATCTCGAACCAGCCTCCGCAAACCATCTGGCTCTAGCGAGGCGGCATGGTCAGTTCCTTTCCAGGTCCGGTCCAAAGTGAAGTGCCGTTCAATCCAGGAAGCACCCAAAACAATGGCTGCAATGTCAACCGCAATGCCAAGATGATGCCCCGAAAATCCAATTTCCTTAATACGTGAGCCAAACCTTTCTTTTAATGACTGTATCTCAAGCAGGCAGACTTGCTCAAAAGGAACGGGATAGCCGGATGTGCATGCGTATAAAACAACCCGATTAGCGGCGTTCCATTTCTCCATTAATTGCACAATCTGCTCTTGTTCAGGACGAGTGGTCATGCCTACGGATATATGGATATCGCCACTATAGTTTTTCGCGAGGTACTCCAGCATTGGAAAATTGAGATTGCATGCCGAAGGTACCTTAATGAATTCGGGGTTGAGGCTGGCAATCTCCCTTGCTGAGGTAAGATCCCAGACGGAAGTTGAGTAGCCGATCCCTAAATCCCGGCACCACTGTTGTAACTGTCGATGCTGGTCCACGTCGAACTCAAGGAATTCACGATGAGCGCCATAGCTGTCACCATAACTGTTTTGTGGATTTGGATGGAATGCGTTGTATTCTTCATGCGTAAGTAATTCTCTATTCGAGCGCTTTTGAAATTTAACAAAATCGCATTTCGCAAATGTAACGGCGATTCCTATCATTTCCCGGGCAATCTCAATATCACCTTTGTGATTACACCCTATTTCGGCGATTACTTTTGGGGGCTTCATAAATAGTTTCAATTATTTAATATAATGATTTTCAAAGATAAAACTTCCATGCAATTCAGGTACATCCTTTGCGAGCATGGCACTATAGCATACAGAATAGAGAAATTTTCGAAAAGAAAGACCGGAGCACTTTGTTCATAGACTCCCTAGCCATTGATCCTGAATAGGTGCTTCGAGTGTTGTTCGACCCGGATGGTGCTGAAGCGATTCAATAATTGACCAAAACGTGCGACTTTCTGCTCAATCTCCGCGACCGAGATCTCGGGAAAGCGGTGATTATGGTACGCCAGCCTATTAGGACCAGGACGGCGCATATTCAAGTTTGTTACCGCGGCCTTTAACTTGGTGAGCGCCCATCCCTGAACATACGTTCCGATAGGGCTTGCGGGCGGTTGCCTTTTACCGTAGCCACTCTCCTCCAGAACATCGACAATCCGTTCACAAGCCAAACGCTCGTTTTGCGCCGCCAAATAATAATCGATGAGAGTTTTGCGTTCCTCACCCTCTGCAACATCAAGTTCACCCGCAAGAATCTGAGTCAAAGTTCTCTTCAGCTCTTCAAAACTGAAACATTGATGGCTTAGTTTGGTAGGCAGGCCCTGAAACTCATAGTCATAATACTCGTTAAATGTCGCAAGATAAGATATGGCGGGGACCCCAAGAACATAAGCTTCCAACCCTGTTGTGCAACCGTTGTGCACCATCGTTTTTGCCGCCAGAAGCCAAGGGATTACGTTGCCTTCATTTGTGACTTTTACGCGCTCGCACTTCGCGGCAAGGTCATTGTATATTTTAAAATTTTCACTCGGATGTGGCCGAACAATGATTGTGAGGTCGGGAAATGCCTGTTCGAGGGCCGGAATGAGTTGTTGAAAGTCTTCCAGTATTGCTTGTTTATGATCCCATAGCCCCTCGGCAAACTGACGGCTCATTCCAATCCCGGCTTGGCCGAGCCGGGATTTCCCCCCTGGACCTTTTGCCGGCAGAAACAAACCAATGTTTGGAATGAACGGGTTTACGTCAGTGAAATTGGTATTAATGAGGATGAAATCTCCATAAAGATTACGCAACCTTTCCACTTCTGTATCGAAGTAAGAACGCATTTCGGGCCGCAGTATATCGCCACGAGGATTTCCGGTAATATGGATGGGCATATTTGCAGGCAATTCTGGATACTGTCGAAGTAAATCGACGTTCTCCTGACCCCAGGCAAATACATGGGATACATTTCTGATCGTCGTCGGAGAAAGTCGAAGGGTGAAATACGTATCAGGTGGTGGGTGAACCAGTGCCTCCTCTTCCCATGCGACAATCTCGTGACCAAGGAGACGCAAAATTCTGAACATAGAGTTGCTCAGGCTGCGCATACTCTTCGCCAGATACACACCACGTGGAACCGAGGCTACTTCGAAATGAACGAAGGCACGAGAACCTATGATGACCGAAAAACCACGCTCAGCTGCGACGCAGGCCAAAAGAATCTTCGCATCCAATTCGCGAACCTGATTTTCCACCGGAATAATAAGGGTTGAAGCGGAATTTCCCATTTGTTTTTCCAGAACTTCAATCTAACGGCACGTGAAATTATCCATCATGGCATTAAATGCCGGTGGAGGGTAATTATTTGAAACACAGAGATGGAACATGCACGACGATGTCAGGGCCGCCGGCTGCGCAGATCGATAATTTGTATTGATTGCATCGGTTGCTTCACCTTCGCCCGAAACTTCTAAATAATAGGATCAGTACATACAAAACATACAAACATCATCCTTTCCGGGCTCTGACGGCGGCAATTATACCCGGTCGGATTCCAATGTTCGAGTCAATGCCAGAATCTTGAGGTGCAACTTCAGTGAGCGAACCGCAAGGATTCACATCCCTTGACAACGATTTATCCCAAGCGCATCATTCCGGCCGAAATGGGTGATCAAGCTCTTTGAATTGAAGCAGTGTAGCGATGTTAATTTATTCACTCATTCCCGCACGGGGAGGATCAAAAGCCGTACCCCATAAAAATATCCGGCTTTTGCGGGGAAAACCCCTTATCGCCCATTCCATTGAAATCTCCCTCAAATGCCCTTCCATTCTAAGAACCTTTGTCAGCACCGATTCAGAACGAATTGCTGAGATCGCCAAAACGGCCGGTGCCGAGGTGCCGTTCTTGAGGCCCAGCGAGTTGGCCCAAGATGACACGCGGGATTTGCCTGTATTTCAGCATTTTCTCAAATGGTTAGAACAAAATCGAGTTCCCCTTCCTGATGCCATTTTTCAATTTCGCCCCACTTCTCCTTCCCGCAGCGTTTCGAAAATAGAAGAAGCCGTGTGGCTGCTGAAAAGAAATCCAGAGGCCGATTCGGTTCGAGGAGTCATAGAGCCCGAGCAAAATCCTTACAAAATGTGGACCCTCGCAGAAGATGGTTTCATGCATCCCCTGCTAAGCATTCCCGGAGTCCGCGAGCCGTTCAATGAGCCCAGGCAAAGTTTGCCCAAAGTATATTGGCAAATCGGTTATCTCGACTTAATTCGCACCCGAACCATTTTAGAAAAAAATTCTCTTACGGGAACCCGCATTTTACCCCTTAAAATCGACAGCAAAGATTCCATCGATATAGATGATGAATTTTCATTTCAACTGGCGGAGCTTTTGCTTGAAAAACGAGGGAGCGCACGTTGAAAGCTCTGGTGGTAGGCCTTGGATCCATTGGAGTCAGACACCTCAATAATCTGCATGCACTCGGAGTTCACGAACTCGGAGTGGTGCGAACCCGAAATCTTCCTCCCCCCAAAGAGATCATTCCAAAAACCATTACGGTCTTTCAAGATCTCGATTTCGCACTCACTAAAAAATTCGATCTCGTGGTGGTGGCTAATCCTACCTACCTTCATTTAGAAACCCTCATCAAAGCTCTCAAGGCAGGAGCTCACGTTTATGTTGAAAAACCCATCGCCCATGAAAAACGATGCCTGACCGAACTGGCCCCATACTTAACGCCAACTGGGCCGAAGGTTTTAGTGGGATGCCAGCTTCGTATGCATCCTGGACTGCAGAAAATTGAAGAGTGGATTAACCAGGATAAACTTGGAAAGATTTATTCAGTGCAGGTGGATCTGGGAGAATATTTACCTGACTGGCACCCTTGGGAAGATTATCGGCAAAGCTACGCAGCCAGCACCGATCAGGGTGGAGGCGTTGTGCTAACTCTCATCCATGAGTTGGACTATTTGCATTGGCTTTTTGGAAAACCAAAGGACGTCTATGCTATCGGAGGACATCGAACTTCCCTTGAACTCACTGCGGAGGATACTGCCCTCATCACTTTTGAAACCGAGCGAGGCATCTGTGTTCAGCTCCGAATGGATTATTGGCGGAAACCGCCTGTTCGCCACATGAACATCGTTGCTGAAAGGGCCATTGTAGACTGGGATTATCCTGCGTGCCTCACTACCCTGAAACAAAATGGACAAATCTTGGATCAAATTGAATTGCCCCCAACCTGGGATCGGAATGAGTTATTTTTATCCATGATGCGGGAGTTTCTTGAAGGTCTGTCCAGAGGATCAACCCCCCGGGTCACCTTGCAGGACGGCATTGATGTTCTGCAAACGGCTCTAGCGGCTAAAAAATCCATCCAAACCCATCAAAAGGTTTCCCTATGAATCAAGCCTACAAGGGTACGCCTTTTGAGCTCACCGACCGCGTAGTACTCATTAGCGGGGCTACCGGCCTCCTTGGAAAAGAATTCGCTCTGGCAGTCGCATCGGCTGGCGCACATTTGGTACTGGGAGATTTAAAGAGGGACAGCCTCGAATCCCTAAAAAGAGAAATTGCATCCGTTTATCCGCATACAAAAACATGGGTTCGGGTCTTGGATGTGACCGACGCGAGTTCTTGCCGATCCATTGCCGAATTGTGCGAAACCCAGTTCAACCGGATTGATGCTGTTATCCACAGTGCCGCCATTGATCCAAAATTTGAACAGGGTTCCGATACCACTCGTTTTTCAAAATTTACTGAATTTCCAGAAGAACTTTGGCAATCCTCTCTCGATGTCAATTTAACTGGTGCTTTTCTACTCGCCCAAGCTACATGCAAAGTAATGGAAAAATCAGGAAAAGGATCCATTATTTTCCTGGGATCCAATTACGGACTCGTGGGGCCGGATCAACGCATTTATAAAAAAGCTGGCCAAGAGCATCAAACCTACAAACCCGCCATTTATTCCGTGTGCAAAGCGGGCCTGTTGGGATTGACAAAATTTTTAGCCGCCTATTATATGAACACGGCCATTCGGATAAACTTGCTCACGCCCAGTGGAGTTTGGAATCAACATGACGATGAATTTGTTAAAAATTATTCATCTCGGACCATCCTTGGCCGCATGTCAGAAAAAAACGAATACCGCGGGGCGGTGATCTTTTTAGCCTCGGACGCTTCCAGTTACATGACTGGAGCAAACCTGGTCATTGATGGAGGATGGACAGCATTATGAACAACCCCAACCAGGAACCCATGGGCCCTGCCGAAGTGGCCGCAACCACAAGGGCGATTTTTTGAAATTGCGAAAGACATTCATCAAAACTGGCTGGAGACTGCTTTCTGCCGTAGCTGCTGTTCTTCGGAACAGCGCCAATTCACCTGCAAAGTCAAGTGCCCCCGTTTATGCCGAAAAATAAAAGTCGATGAGAGTTTTTACGTTTCCTACCACCCGCAACGCCAAGTTCACCGGCAATAATCCGAATCAAAGTCTTCGTCATTCCTCAAAACAGAAGCGCTGATAGCTTGGTGGGTAGGTTCTCAACAAACTCATCGTCTTAATACTTCTTCTTGGATGTCGCAAGATGGGATATAACGGGCACTCCAAGAACATAGGTTTCCAGTGCGGTTGTGCAATCAGGATGACGCTGCCTTCATTTGTGGCCTTTACTCGCGTACTTTGCGGCGACGTGATCGTATAAAATTTGATTTTTCACGGGAATAACAGAGTTGCGGAATTTTCCCTATTATGGCTCCGGAATTTCAAGTTAACGACATTAAAGGTTTTTTTTACGTCAGTCTTTTTCATTTTCCAACGCATCACACCGATCGGCAAAAGCCTTGAAAAGCATGGGGTCGCTTGAAATGGCGGCAATCTCATGGTTGAGCCAGAATGATGGTTTTGTCCAATTGAAGCTACCAAAAATTGACCATACCTTATCGTAATCTTCCACCAATACGAACTTGAGGTGCATAGGAAGGTGCTCGGGATTTCTGATTCGCTTGAACCGGATCTTGGCAGCGGCGAGCCGTTGTTCCACCTTTGCAGTTACGCGTCTGAAGGTTGAATCCGCAAATATCTCCAGTGTTGCACCCCGATTGGCGAGCCCGATCATGACATCGGCGGCGCTCTCTGTTCTGATGTGTGATGCCACGATACGGACACGAGCACGGTCACCAACATGGCTCAAGAACCCCACTATCGGGTGTGGACGCACCCGGGGCCAGAAGTGAATAGTAGTGTCAACGCTATTGATCGCCTGATTTGCATCGGTAGAGAACCGGTAAAGTAACCCTGGCGGAATTCGATTCAGCTGTCGAGCATGTTTTACCAAATGCTCAACAAGGTGTTGATCGACGAGTCCCACAAGCACATTGTGGCCCCGGTCCTGGTCGCCTATCTCTCGGATGATCTCCGGGTTTTCTTTCGGCAGGTTTCCTGATGGATTGAAAGAGCCTATGAAGGCGATAGGCTTTGGGTGCGAAAAGCAGTAGAGTTTTTCATGTAATTGCGGTTTCCACGATTTCCCCGGTGGCGCCGGTACGCCGGGGAGGGTTACGACGCGAAGTCCGTCTCCCAGTCCATTAGGCCCAGAGAACAATCCAATCACGGTGTCATTGGCATGAGGAACGCGCGGCTTACCTGCCAGAGTCATGGTGATCTTGACTCCCCGTTTGTGAGCCTGAATTATCGCTTCAGCAAGCCTCAGATCACGGAAATAATAGGTAACCCAATCAATGGAACCACCGGACGGAACCGCAGCAATATGCTCTGCCAGTATATCGCGCAGGTAGCCTGGAGGCTGGTCGGGACCGCCGAAATATATCTCGATAGAAGACCTCTTCTCCACAATTATTTCCAGCGGGATCTGTCCTGTTGCCGTCGAGGAGAAACAATTGAATTGGCTATGCCAGTTTATTGATCCGCATGGTTTTTCGATTTGGCCTTAAATACACGATCGCGGATTTGTTCCGGATCTTGCTTCCACCTGTGCCTCAAGCAACGCCACGTAGCGAGGTAATACGTCTGCCTTTCCGGCATGAAGCATCTCACTGATAAATCGCTGCCGGTGTTCCTCCACATAAAAGGAATCGCAGCCGTTGGAAAGAAACTCGTCAATTCTTTTGTATACGTCATCCCGGCATCTCAGCTCTGTCTCGGGCATAAAATGAGCCAGCGCAGAACGTCCGGCATGTAGGTAATCGGCCGCCAGCACTGGCTTTTTCATCTTGACTGCTTCAAATACTACCGAAGTAGCAAGATCGATAATAACATCTGCCCAATTCATCAAGTGAATGGAATGAGCATCGTCGCTCGCCACGCTCACATTCGGCAAGCTACGCAAAGAGGAATTCTTGGTCAGGGGTTGTCTCCAGCCCCCCCGTGTATGGGGTTTAATCACCAACTCTACGCCGGGAAAAGCGGCGATCATACCGACCACCTCGCCGACTTCCTCCCAGAAAGTCGTAAAATTGCTCTTTCTCAAGAACATCACGACTTTAAGCCCGTTGCCGGAACGGGTCGGCAGCAAGGCCGGTGACAATGTAGCCAATTTGCCCAACCATTCGTCACAGTAGCGTGGGGAACCCAGCACGGCAATCGACTGATCATCCAGAAACGGACGGAAACGCCTTGCGCATAATTCATTGGGTACCACAAGCTTATCAAATATCCGCGCGGCGGAAAATAAGGCATCTGGCTTAAGATTCCATTCGTGGTGTCGTATCAGTTGATTGGCATGAGGGCTATCTCCATGCGGCAACGATACCGTTCCCAAGCCCATGGTACGCGCGGTGGACACAACTGTCTCGACCCACTCCACAGAAACGGGTGAATCTCTTGTGATCCAGTCAAATACTACTACGCCCCCATCAATACCCTTGAAACTGCGTTCTAGCAGGTGCCTGGTGGTGCTGCGCCAGATCGGCTCACGTCGTTTGGCGTCGTACATCCGGGCCAATGCATTGACAAGCGGGGCTATAAACAGGCGTCGCAAACTGTTGGACAAGAGGAGCATTTGCAGCCGCCATCTAAAAAACTCGAGTGGCGGCAGCAGATCACGAATATGGGCTACTCGCACGCCATCCAGTCTGCTCAGAAATTCAATACGGTAGTCATTGACAAACTTCGGATTGCCGATCAGTACGATGTCGCCGACATGGCCGGCCTCGATCCACTTTGAAATGACCGGAGTGATGTGATCTATGTCATTGTAGTGGCGCAGAAAGAAAAGGGCTTTCATATGAACCATTGCAAAACATTTGCGCTAGACAGAATTGTTTTCACCCGAGGGATAAAAAACGGATTAAATGCGTTCATTGCTGACAAGCTCGAAGATTCAAAGACCACATTTCGCCGAAACGAATATTACGAAGTACATAGGAATATTGCAACGTATGGTGGTCCAAGGGAACATGCCGCAA
>JBDTWQ010000120.1:0-16754 GCA_040006595.1 Nitrosospira sp. | reverse complement strand
ACCGCCATTTCCACGCCAGTCGGATCGATGAAGGGCAGCTACCAAATGGTTGCTGAAGACGGCCTCCGCTTCGATGCAACCATTCCCGAATTTATCTTGAGTGTACCAAGGGTATTGCATTAGTTGGAGTGCCCCTGAATAGATGCTCCCTGAAGTGCGTAGCTGACCCGCTTGGGATTTGTTCAGAAGCTCCTCGGATTATGCCGCCACCACGAGCGGAGGTTTAACCGCTTCAATTTCCTGAGCACCACTCTGAGCTGGTTTGCGATCAGCCGTATTTCTTTCTGCCAACCATGCGGCGGCGGTGAGCGCGTTTTGCTTCTGCCTCGCTGAGAGGCGATGGACTTTTTCCGGCGTAGGGATTGCGACCTGACTTGAACATAACTCGCAATGGTGTACCTTCCAGCTGGAAAGCTTGGCGGAACGTGCTTTCAAGATAACGCTGATAGGTTTCAGGAACCTTATCAAGGGCGCTGCCGTGGATCACGATTAGTGGCGGGTTGGAGCCACCCTGATGGGCGTAGCGCAGTTTGGGACGTGATAAGCCGGCACGCGGCGGCTGCTGTTTCTCTACCGCCGCCAACAGGGTGCGGGTAAGTTTGGGAGTGGATAGATTTACCATCGCGGCCGCATAAGCCGCATCGATCGACGGAAATAGTCCTTTCATGCCGCTGCCTCGCAACGCCGAGATATAGTGGAGTTTGGCAAAATTCAGTAAAAAAGAAAGTTTCCGGGCAATATCGCTCTTGATGGTATCGCGCTGGTGATCATCCAGACCATCCCACTTGTTAACGGCCACCACCAGCGCACGCCCTGTTTCCAGAATAAACCCGGCAATATGCGCATCCTGGTCGGAAATTTCGTTTCCTGCATCCAGTACCAGTACCACCACATTGGCGTCTTCCACCGACTGCAAGGTCTTTACCACCGAAAATTTTTCCACAGTCTCAAATACCTTACCGCGACGGCGCAAGCCAGCGGTATCGATCAGCGTATACGGGTGGCCGTTGCGATGAAAATCAATATAGATACTGTCGCGGGTGGTGCCCGGCTGATCAAATGCGATTACGCGCTCCTCACCCAGCAGCGTATTCACCAGCGTGGATTTGCCAACGTTGGGGCGTCCCACGATAGCAATTTTTGGATGTCTGTCCGCTTTTTCTTCTTCTTGCGGCAGGGGGAAATCCGCTAACGCCAGCTCCACCAACTCACTTACATTGTCGCCGTGAGCGGCGGAGATTGCACAGGGCGCCCCCAGACCCAGTTCGTGAAATTCGGCGGTGATAACGGATGACGCCATGCCTTCGGTTTTATTCACCACCAGCATGATCTTACGACCGGTTTTACGCAGTTGTTCCGCGATTACCCTATCGTGCGGCGCCAAACCGTTTCTGCCATCGACGATGAACAGCACCCTATCCGCTTCGTCCACTGCTTGTCGAGTCTGCTTAGCCATCTCATGCAAAATACCTTCCTTCACCATCGGCTCGAAGCCACCGGTATCGACCACCAGATAGGGCTTATCGCCCAGCCTGCCATGACCGTAATGGCGATCTCGCGTCAATCCTGGAATATCCGCCACTATGGCGTCACGACTGCGGGTCAAGCGGTTAAAAAGCGTTGATTTACCGACATTGGGTCGCCCGACTAATACGAGGGTGGGTTTCATGATTTCAGTTTTTTTCCCGAAGAACAGCAATCCTTCCGCCCAAAAAGGGGAAGAGGAGAACAGTCAACGCGGTCTGGGGTAAGTGAATTTACCCGGTTTTGCCAGCTACATGCTGAATGCGTAAAGGCTGCCTTTCATGGTTTGTACCACGAAACCATTGGGTAGGGGCGCGGGGCGGGTAACAATGGCACCATCGGTGGCGGAACGGGCGACGATAGAGCCGGTGTCGTTCCTGATGAAATTCACGTTGCCTTGAGAATCACCCACTATCACATGCGTGCCCTGCACGAGCGGTGGAGATATTCGAATCCCACTGAGCAGCTCCTGTTTCCAGATGCTGGCGCCGTCCCTTTTATCGTAAGCCGCTATCGCACCTTTATCTTCGCTCACGTAAACATAATTGTTATCCATGGCGAGACCGGCATTGCTGGAGGCATCTCGTGCCCAAATCTGATTACCACTCGCAATTTCGAAGCATGCAACTCGTCCCTGAAAGGCTACAGCGCATATCTGATGCTCATCCGCCACGGGCAAGCTGCTAACGTCCGTCATCCGCTCCAGTTCCGTAGCGCCGCGAGGTCGCGATACGACGGCTTCCCAACCTACGCTGCCGTTGGACAAGTTTATTGCCATCAGCTTTCCGCCCGCGAATCCGGCAAACACCATGCCATGTGAGATTAACACGCCCGCGAAACTCCGCACAGTCAGCGCTGGCGTGGCGCCCTGGTATATCCACTTTCGTTTGCCGCTATCCGCATCCAGACCAAAAATCCTGCCATCTCCCGTGCGAACCACGACCATCCCGCTATCCGCCTTCGGCGGGCTTAGTATCTCGGTGGATACCTGTGCCTTCCATAAAGCTTTACCGTCCTTGTCGCTATAAGCCAGAACTTCACCTTTGAGGGTTCCAACCAGCAACATTCCGTTACCCGAACCCACGCCACCCGACAATTGATGCCGGGTATCGACATTTCCGGTTTGTTTGCCTGTAGCGGGATCAAAGCGCACAAGACGTCCGCTCATGCCTGCCGCATAAACTGCGCCGTTCTCGAATATGGGCGAAAGCACCGTCGCCGTACTTTCTTCAATACCGTTCCGCCACGCAGGCTGCGCACGCGGAACTGTCGCCAATTGGGCGGTCTGTTCCGGACTCAACTGAATAGTCTCGGCACCCAGGAGTCCGCCAGTCATGCCCGCCACATCAATGTCCGATAAGTCCCGCGCCAAATCACGCGTCATATCAACGACACTCGCGCATCCGGAAAAAACCAATAGCGACGCCAGCAGCAAAATATGCCGCTGAGTAATCTTGGAGAATCTCCGAATAAATCCTCCGCGAAGCGCGTTGCCGGTAAAATCGGGATGACCACAAAGCGCAATGCGAAGATCGTAACTTGATTCATGATGCAAAGGAGTGCGCTTCATCTGGCGGTCTTGTTTTATTTCTATTGCCAACTCCGATTATTTCGCCTCTGCCAGGGCATCGAGCTTCATTTGAACAATGTTATGATAAGTGCCTTTTTTGCCCATCTTATCGAACGCCATTTGATAAGCAGCGCGTGCCTCGCTAACTTTGCCTGCCGCAGTTAGAACGTCACCTTTGAGATCCCCATAAAGACCGCCAAAAGATTCACCATGTTTAGTATCGAGCAGCCTCAAGGCATCATCGTATTTTCGCTCGTCCAGCAACAGGCCCGCCAGCCGCAATCGGACAAGATCCTTCAACTCATCTTCCTTTGTATTATCCAACGTCCATTGCAGGCGGCTCTTGGCGTTCTGTACATCGCCCCCCTCGAAACTTGCGCGCGCCGAAATCAATGCGGCACGCGATGCGTAACCGCTGCCCGGGAAACCCGTCATCACCAACTGGGCAGCATCACTAATTTTCCTGGTATCCCCACCCGCTTCGATCTGCAGCAAGGAAGAATACAGCTCCGCTGCCTGCTCTATCTGTTGCTGCTGATAATAATTCCACATCTTTACGCCAGCCATGCTTGCGATAAAAGTCGCGATAACTACCATGACCAGCGTACCGTATGCTTCCCACCAGGATTTTAGCCCGTCTATTTTTTCCTGCTCTTCCAGATCATAGGTCGCCATCTTTAACTTCCTGATAAGAATTTTTATGGTTCATGTTCTTCTAAGTACGCGTTATCACGTCTATTACATATCAAATATACGAAATGTGTTAAATTTCTTCCGCGTCTGTCTCTTCAAATTTCGAAATTACAAAGCACCCTTAAGCAGATCCACCGCTTCCGTCAGTCCAACTTTCACCTGCTCCGCCGCCTCACGTAGTGGTTTGATGCTTATCTCGCCAGCCTGTGCTTCATCGTCACCGATAATGACGGCAAAACGCGCACCGCTGGCATCCGCCTTTTTCATTTGCACTTTGAAGCTGCCATCACCGCAATGCAGGATTGCCTTAAGTCCCCCATCCCGCAAATGTTTGACGGTTTTCCAGGCAAATCCATCCGCAACCTGACCCTGATGTATCACGTACACATCCGGTACGGAGTACGGTACCTTCTCGCCACATTCCACCATCAAGGCCAGCACGCGCTCCACGCCCATGGCAAAGCCACATGCTGATGCGGCCTTGCCGCCAATCTGTTCTACCAGCCCATCATAGCGCCCACCGGCACATACTGTGCCCTGCGCGCCGAGCTTGCCGGTAATCCATTCGAATACAGTGCGATTGTAATAATCCAACCCTCTCACCAGTCTCGGGTTGATCTCAAAGTCTATCTCCTGATCACGCAGAATCCTCTGTAATCCTTCAAAATGCATTAATGACTCCTCGTCCAGGTCATCCAGCAACCGGGGAGCACCGGCAATGATCTCCGTCATTTCGGAATTCTTACTATCGAGTATTCGTAATGGATTGCTGTGCAATCGTCTGCAAGCATCATCATCGAGCCTGCCAAGATGCCGTTCCAGATATCCAATCAATCGGGCCCGGTGTAATGCGCGTGACTCGGTGCTGCCAAGTGTGCCGATTTCCAGACGCACATCGGAAATTCCCAACTTTTTCCATAATTCCGCGCACATGACAATCAACTCGGCATCGATATCCGGGCCGACGTATCCCAGTGCCTCGACACCGACTTGATGAAACTGCCGGTAACGTCCTTTTTGTGGACGCTCATGGCGAAACATCGGACCGGAATAATACAGTCTTTGCGGGCCTGTATAGAGCAGATTATGTTCCAGCACTGCGCGCACACAGGAAGCGGTTCCTTCAGGGCGTAATGTCAAACTGTCGCCGTTGAGATTATCCAGAAAAGAATACATCTCTTTCTCGACGATATCGGTCACTGCGCCGATGGACCGTACAAACAAATCGGTCTGCTCGACAATTGGCATACGGATGTTACGATAGCCACAGGCCGCCATCCACTCACGCACAGTCTGCTCAAAGAATTCCCAAAGGTGTATCTGATCAGGCAGGATGTCATTCATCCCGCGGATGGCCTGGATGGTTCTAGGCATTGACTGATTTCTTCGGGTATTTCATCTGCACATATTCATCAACGATCTGGCGGAACTCTCCGGCAATATTATCGCCTTTCAAGGTCACGGATTTCTGCCCATCCACATAAACTGGCGCCACCGGTCGCTCTCCCGAACCGGGCAGGCTGATGCCGATATTGGCATGCTTACTTTCGCCAGGACCGTTGACCACGCAACCCATCACCGCCAGTGTCATATTTTCCACGCCATCATATTCCTCGCGCCACACCAGCATTTGGCTGCGCACGTAACCCTGAATACTTTCGGCCAACTCCTGGAAATAGGTGCTGGTGGTCCGCCCGCAACCTGGACATGCCGCTACCAGTGGCACAAATGCACGCAAACCCGTCGTTTGCAGAATTTCCTGTGCCACCACTACTTCACGGGTGCGGTCGCCCCCTGGCTCCGGCGTAAGCGATACGCGTATAGTATCGCCTATCCCTCCAAGAAGCAGTACGGATAGCGCGGCGGTAGAGGCAACGATTCCCTTCGAGCCCATGCCTGCTTCGGTCAGTCCAAGATGCAAGGCATAGTCACAACGCGCTGCCAGGTCACGGTAAACGGCAATCAAATCCTGCACCCCGCTTACCTTGCAAGACAATATGATCCGGTCGCGGCCCAACCCAATCTCTTCCGCCCGTGCGGCGCTTTCCAGTGCAGAGGTAATTAATGCCTCGCGCATAACAAGTGTCGCATCCTTGGGATTACTGGATCGGGCGTTCTCATCCATTATGCGTGCCAGCAGTTCAGGATCGAGACTGCCCCAGTTAACGCCGATACGCACCGGCTTACCATACTTGCAGGCCGTTTCGATCAGGATAGAGAATTGCTCGTCGCGTTTCTTACCGTGCCCCACATTGCCTGGGTTGATACGGTATTTGGCCAACGCCTTCGCGCAATCGGGGTATTCGGTCACCAGCTTATGACCGTTGAAATGAAAATCGCCTATCAGCGGCACGTGGCAGTCCATATCATCGAGACGCGCGCGGATGGCGGGGACCGCTTTCGCGGCTGCGGCGGTATTGACGGTAATACGTACCAGTTCCGAACCTGCGCGTGCGAGTTGGGCCACTTGTACCGCGGTAGCAATTTCATTTTCCGTATCGGTATTGGTCATTGATTGGACTACCACCGGCGCCCCGCCGCCAACTGTGATGGTACCTACATTGACGCCAACACTGTTTCGGCGCGGTGGAAAAATATTTTGTGACATAGTCATGATAAGTATGAGAATCCTATATGTGGAAGATTTAGTTGAGTGACAGACGTGCCGTCCCTCCATAGGCATTGATGTGGGGTACCAGATCGATCGGCTTGTTATTGTAGACCAGCTTGACTTGGGCGGCATTGCCGATCGCGAGAGAGAATGGCGGCTTGCCGTACAACACTTGCTCCGTGCCGCGTGGATTAACTCGCGAAAGAAGCAGCTTGCCCCTGCCATCCTTGATCTCAACCCATGATTCCCCTTCAAACGCCAAGCGAAGAACATCTCTCTCGCCTGCCGATTCAGGGGCAACGGCACCCGCCGCTGCTGGGGTAGTGGCACTCGTCGATTCAGGATTAACAACCACTGCCGTGACTTGTCGCGCCGGAGACGGGGCAGGAGGCGGGATATCATGTTTTTGTTGAACCACCTTGGCTTCTTCGGCAGATGAAACGGTGTCAGCGGGTGGCACGGGATCGGCGTCCGTGGTCGAGCGTGCGGGCGGCAATTCAAATTGTGGTTGTGCTGCAGCTTGTTCAGCCTCGGTTTTGATTTCCATTTTTAGGGCTGGTTGCTTTTCTTTGTTGCCCTCGTTGGCATTATAAATCTCAAAGATCAGCAACAATAACGCCAGAACGACCACTCCGGCAATAATCAGGCCACGCCTTCCCTGTTTCTGGTTAGATGGAAAGGGAATTCCTTCAATCTGGTACGAGATAGTTGGAGGAGGAGGTGGCGGAAGCGTCTGTTGCAATAGTTGCAATAACGGTGTCGCGTCCACCTGCAACAGCTTGGCGTAATTGCGTACAAAACCACGCAGAAAAGTGGTGCTTGAGAGCTTGTCGTAGTCATCCTCCTCCAGCGCTGTAACCTGCCGCACCGATAACCGCAACTGTCGCGCCACGTCCTCGATACTCATACCACGATCCAGCCGTGCCGCCCGCAATAACTGACCCGTGCTTTGCTCTGTTTGGGCTGTTTCTGCGTCGGCTACGCGGCTGGTATCGTTACTATCAGTAGAGTCCATTACTCGAATCCGCCATCGCGCAGCACCAATGCCTGCCTGGAATCCGGAAATCGTTTCTACGACTGCACGGTGCCAATAGCGTTGTGAAAAAATCCATCGGACTTTGTTTCATCTTGCTGCTTCCAGCATGCCGCGGCTTGCTCGCCGGGTCTTATCATGTACTTTTCCTGCAAGTTGTCCGCAGGCAGCGGCAATATCGTCGCCACGGGTCTTGCGCACCGTTGTTATCAGCCCAGCCTGCATTAGTATGTCTCGAAAGAGACGTACTGTGTCGGGCGATGAGCGGCTGTACCCGGAATCAGGAAATGGATTGAACGGGATCAGGTTGAATTTACAAGGTGTGTCCTGTACCAGTTGCACCAATTCACGCGCATGAGTCACGCTGTCGTTGACGCCATCCAGCATGACATATTCGAAAGTGATGAAATCCCGTGGTGCGGACTTAAGATAGCGTTGGCAGGCGGCCAGCAATTCCTTGATTGGATATTTCTTGTTAATGGGCACCAACTGGTCGCGCAGTGCATCGTTAGGCGCATGCAACGATACCGCAAGCGCCACCGGGCAACGCTCACGCAGCCGGTCCATGGCCGGAACCAGACCCGAAGTGCTTACCGTCACACGCCGCCGCGATAGTCCATAAGCGTTGTCGTCCAGCATCAGATTGAGCGCCATCACCACGTTTTCAAAATTGGCTAGGGGCTCGCCCATACCCATCATCACCACATTAGTGACGGCACGGCTACGGACACCCCCCCCATCGAACTCTTCCGCGAGCGCTTTATTCGCCCACCACAACTGGCCGATAATTTCCGCTACCGTCAGATTGCGGTTAAAGCCTTGCCTGCCGGTAGAGCAAAAAGTACATGCCAGCGCACAACCAACCTGGCTGGAAATGCACAACGTGCCGCGGCTGGTTTCGGGTATGAAAACCGTCTCGATGCCATTGCCCGAGCCCACTGCCAACAGCCACTTGCGTGTGCCATCAATGGCAGTATGATCGCTGATAACATGCGGCGGCTCAATCGTGGCGGTTGTGGAAAGCTTATCCCGCAATTCCTTCGCCAAGTCACTCATGCCGGCAAAATCCGCCTCACCAGATCGGTGTATCCAGCGCAGCAATTGCTTGGCGCGAAAAGGTTTCTCGCCAATTTCCGCACAGAAACCGGCAAGCGCTTTCGCATCGAAATCAAGGAGATTGACGCTCATAATGTTGAGCCGAAATCCATTTTTATCTGGAATGAATGTCAAGCGCCGGAAAATAATAAGCAATCTCAATCGCGGCAGTTTCAGACGCATCGGAGCCATGTACCGCGTTGGCGTCTATGCTATCGGCAAAATCTGCACGGATCGTTCCTTTTTCCGCATTTTTTGGATCAGTCGCACCCATCAGATCCCGATTCTTTCTGATCGCGTCTTCGCCCTCAAGCACCTGTACCATTACGGGCCCGGAAATCATGAATTTCACCAGATCGTTGAAAAACGGGCGGCTGCGATGCACTGCGTAAAAACCCTCGGCATCCGCCTGCGAAAGATGCAACATACGCGCCGCGATTATTTTCAACCCATTGGTTTCAAAACGGGAATAGATTTCCCCAATTACATTTTTCGCCACCGCATCAGGTTTGATGATAGACAGAGTTCTCTCGACAGCCATCAAATACTCCACTAAATTAATAAATTAAAGTGTATTTTAACAAAAAACCCCGCTCCGAAGTCGGAAAAAACAAAAAGCCCGGCCGTTGTCCGAGCTTCGATCAGTTAAACATTTCTCGAAGTAGTTCCGTAGCGGCTTTCCCGTTATCCTCCGTATTCTTTCTATAGTTACAGAATCTCTTCTGTAACTATACTGCGCTTCAATCCAGCTTCACCACCTGCACACGTGTCGGCCACGCACCGCGGCGGATCGCCTTTGCGCCGTCAAAGATGACGTAACTCTGACGGCCATAGTGCGGTAACGGTCTTATCAACGCGTGAAGCGAGGCGGCATCCCGTGCGGACACCACCGCAAGCATTGCGCCATCGGCACGTCTTACCGTCCAGGCCTGCGCCGAGCCTTTGCCCTGCATGATATCAGGCCGTCCAGGCAATTGGTGTCGCGCGAGCCACGCATCGACTTGCTCTTGCAAACCAATCACCAGCGCCGGCACGGGCGGGAGGTCATCTGTTACTGAAACCAATTTCAGAGCACGATTCTGAAGTTTGCCAGCAAGCGTCTCCGCGGCGCTACGCGCCTCGCCGCCTTCCGGAAGAAGAACAGTTGTCGTTGTCCGGTCAACCATGACCTGGCGCAAAATTGGTGGAGCTTCATCGGGCATCAGGCGCCGGAACAATCGCAGATCTGGATCAAGAGTCACTTCCAACGGGCGGGCGCCCATGTCAAATGTAAATATCTGGCGGTCGCTCTCCAGATCGAGCGTGTGCAACTCCTCGCCTCCTTCGGTGCGGATTGCGACTGGCACGCGCAACCGGTATGTGGGCGCCGCTTGCTCAAGTGTCACTGTAACCCTATAACCGGAATCTGACCTCGTTCGCCCCGCTTCCGCAATACGCACAACAGGCGCTCCCGCGCGCGTGAGCCATTGGTCGAAAAACATATGCAAATCCTGTCCGGACGCAGCCTGGAATGCGCGCTGCAAATCCGCCCACGAGGCAATGCGGAAGCGCTGCTCGCGCCAAAATGCCTGGAGCGCGCGATCGAAGGTCTCGCGTCCCAGCAAATCGCGCAGCATCAAGAACATCATCGCCGCCTTATTGTAGCCGACGATTTGCGAAGCCCCATGCGTACGCGAGGTAAAAGTGGTAAGCGGCGCATCCTGCCCGGGTGACAGCGCAGCGAAATCGCGCAGCCAGCCACGCCGCATTTCTCGCGCGGCATCGTGACTTTCACGCTCTTTGTACGCATAGTCTGCCATGAACGTGGTCAGCCCCTCGGACCAGTTGCCATGCGCGTAATCGGGATATACACCGTTTCCCCACCAGTTATGCAGCACCTCATGGCCCAGTGAGGTAGAACGGATGAACGGCAGCCGCAGCACTTCGATTCCGAGATAAGTAAGCGTCGGCATGCCGAAGCCCGTCGGTGTTGGACTCGACACGACGCTGAACTCGGTAAACGGATACTCCCCAATCCATGACTCGTAGAGTTCGATATAGTTCTTTACCGAATTGAGGTATGCGGGTGCAAGATCCGCAATCTGCGGATGAAAGTAGGTTCGCAACTGGATCGACTTGCCGCCTGCGCCGCGCATGGCACTTGTTTCCACCTTGTATGGGCCAGCCATGAGATCGATACCGCCGGTCGGCGAGAGGAACTCAAAACTTGCACGATAACCCTCATCCGACTCGGATTCCGCGACAAGGCGGCCCGGAACAATGCCGCGTTGACCACTGGGAAGTTCAATACTCATGCGGTAACTTGCAAGTTTTCCAGCTATGTATGGATACCAGCCGCTCGAATCAGGCAGAAAAGTGCCAGCACTACTGCTTGCGGGTTCGTCCCTGCCCAGCGTCTGCGGGTGATCAAGCGAAGTATCGAGCGCTGAAAATTCGCCGCGCCAGTGAATCACGATACGGCGCGGTACAGGCTGGCCACCCGAAATTCGCCAGGCACGCATCCTGCCGGTGGTCGCCGATGGTCCAAGCGGTGCGGCATCAACACGTGCGTGCATTGTTTCGAAACGGCGGCCCAGCATCAGAGTCAATTCTTCCGGTGTACTTGCTGTAATGACACTACGCCCCTCGATAGTACGGGCAACGGGATCAATCCGCACCGTAATATCATAGTCAATCTCCGCGGAGCCCGC
Organism: Nitrosospira sp.; assembly: GCA_040006595.1. Classification (GTDB taxonomy): domain Bacteria; phylum Pseudomonadota; class Gammaproteobacteria; order Burkholderiales; family Nitrosomonadaceae; genus Nitrosospira. The sequence continues at coordinate 5,538 of JBDTWQ010000120.1, read as the reverse complement.
CTCTGCGGAGAATGCACCGTTTGAAACAAGAAACGAGAGCAAAATGCAGGCAATACCTCTGCATACATCCTGGATATATATTATCCTCATCATGTGTCTCACTTCGGCACTGCCGGAAATTTGGCGATAATTTCGATCGTTTCCCCACCGCGTTTCAGCTTGAGCGGCAGCCACGTTCCAGGGGCCTGGTGTTTGACTATATCCACGATATCGTTGGTTTGCTTGATCGCGATACTTGCGGCTTCGGTAATTACATCGCTGTCTCGAATACCGGATGTTTCGGCGATGCTGCCCTTTTCTACCTGCAGCACGCGAGCACCACCATCCTGTGCCACTTCAAACCGGATACCAAGGCGCTGCCGCGGCAGTTCATGCGCGGCAAATGATGACGACGCGACACCGAATACCGCATCGGCCAGCCCCCCAACAATCTGACCGCAATTAGTACCGCTATTCCATGGCAATAGCGTGGCGACCTCGGTAACGCGGAGGTCTTTCAACTGGTGGGGAACTCCATAACCATACTTGATATGCCCCGAGCCCATGATTCCGACTACAAGAGGACGTCCCGGCCGATCCAGCGCCGAATGTATGGCTTGCGCCATCGCCCCATCCCAGAGCTGCTGGCTCTCCACGAAGCGACGAAAATCCGGGTCATCACGGCTGGCTTCACCCTTCTTCCTGCCGCTGCGTTCATGTTCACTGTAGATCGGTAAGAGGTAATCGAGATAAGCGGTACTTGCCGCAGCGGGTGGCGCTACGCCTTCACGCTCATTCTCTGGAACGCCATCGAAACCCTTCGCGGAAATGGCTCGCCTCAAGCGCGTGTCTATATTCAGCGCCACCATCGGCAACCGATTCATCCGCGCAAAATGGAACAGGGGCAAGTAAAGTTTCGCGTCCGTGCTCCAGACGGCGTTCCAGTCCGAGGCAGTGAGAAACTGCGCTTCTGAAAGTTCACCGGCCACCCATTGATCGAGCGCTTTCTGCACCCGGCGCGGAAACATCTCAAAACCGATTACCATGTCGGGACGCACCGCATGTAGCGCAGCCAACACCTGCAATTGCCATTGGTGATGCTCAGGGTTATCGTGCATTTCACCCAGCAACACTACCGAACGCTTTGCAGCGCGGGCAATGACGTCTGGACCAGATAGCTTCCCGCCGCCGGGCGCCATCCAGCTTCCAATGGGCACACAATCCGTATTTTCCTTGCTGCCCGTTTTCATTTGCGCCGATGCGGGACTCATCGCAACGCCGAGGGCAAGCAGAATGATGGCGAGGGATCCTCCTTTACACAAAGTGAAAGTACTTTGAAAAATAGTCAAGCCGGATGCTCCTCATTGTAAATTGTCAAATTTCTCTCATCTGTACCCGGTTAGCCTGCTTAGCCAACTGAAATCTGCTTTGCCTATACCTCATCCTACCCATCTTCGCGCATTTCTGAACATCCGCATCCACGGTGCATCGTCATGCCAACCGGGATGCCATGAATGCTGGGCAGCACGAAATCCGCGCTCCGGATGCGGCATAAGTATGCTGAAACGTCCATCTGGAGTGGTCATGCCGGCAATGCCTTGGGGAGAACCGCTGGGATTGAACGGATAAATCTCTGTAGGCTTGCCCCAATTATCTACAAAACGTAACGCAACCAGGGATGAAATAGCTGAGACCTCATTCTCTTCGTTAAATTCAGCATAACCTTCGCCATGTGAAACGACAACAGGCATTCGGCTCCCAGCCATGCCGACAAAAAACAGTGAGGGGCTTTCGGGGATTTCGGCCATAACGAAGCGCGCCTCGAACTGCTCAGATTTATTGCGCACAAAATGTGGCCAATCTTCAGTGCCAGGAATGATTTCATGCAGGTTACTCATCATCTGGCAACCGTTGCAGATACCCAGCGCAAAGGTATCAGGATGCAGGAAGAACGATTCAAACTCGTCGCGTACGCGATGGTTGAACAGGATCGATTTGGCCCAGCCTTCCCCCGCTCCCAGCACGTCGCCGTAGGAAAATCCGCCGCATGCAGCGAACCCCTTGTAGTCCCTGAGAGAAACGAGTCCAGCGACAATATCGCTCATATGCACGTCGGTCGCGGCGAACCCCGCCCGATCAAAAGCAGCCGCCATTTCCACGTGGCCGTTCACGCCTTGCTCGCGCAAAATGGCGATTCGGGGCTTGACGCCGGTATGAATGTAAGGCGCGGAAATATCCTCATCCACGTCAAAACTCAGTTGCGCATGAAGACCGGGATCGGAGATATCGAGAATGCGATCGTATTCCTGTTGCGCGCATTCCGGATTGTCGCGCAGCTTCTGCATCTGATACGTTGTCTCCGACCAGGCACGGTGCAAGTCAATGCGCTTCTCAGCGAATACCGGCTTATTGTTGCGCAGAAACTGAATTTCATCCTTGCCGTTGAGATCACCGATGACAAAACTCATGTCGCGCAAACCCTCTTTCGATAAGATATCCATCACATCACGGTGGTGCTCTGTTTTTATCTGGATCACCGCCCCCAATTCCTCATTGAACAAAACGGATAGGATGCGCTCGATAAATCTTCCCCCCAGTGCTTCCGGCCGCAATTCGAGACCATCGACGTCGTTCGCGAGCCCATCAAAACATAGTTGATCAAGGGTAATGGTTATGCCCACGTGGCCCGCAAAAGCCATTTCACATAATGTCGCAAACATACCTCCATCGGAGCGGTCATGGTATGCGATGATTTTATTTTCACGATTCAAGCGTTGTATGGCGGCGAAAAAACCCCTCAGTTTTTCCGCGCCATCCAGACCGGTTATATCTGGCGCGACATCGCCCACCTGCTTGTAAACCTGTGCCAGAGCCGAACCACCAAGGCGACTCCTGCCTGCGCCCACGTCGATCAGAATGAGTTCTGTCTTACCGCAATCCGTGCGCAATTGCGGCGTCAGTGTGTTACGGGCGTCCGCTACTCTTGCAAAGGCGGAAACGATCAGCGACAACGGTGCCGTTACTTCTTTTCTGATTCCCGCCCCGCTGTCGCCAGGCCCCGATTGCCATACGGTCTTCATTGACATGGAATCCTTGCCCACCGGGATGCTGATGCCCAACCGAGGACACAATTCCATGCCGACCGCGTTTACGGCATCGAACAGGGCTGCATCTTCACCCGGGTGGCCTGCTGCGGCCATCCAATTGGCGGAGAGTTTGATCTCTCCAATATCTCCAATCAGCGCAGCTGCAATGTTGGTGATGGCTTCGCCTACCGCCATGCGTGCTGAAGCGGCGGGATCAATCAATGCGACCGGTGTACGCTCACCCACAGCGAAGGCTTCACCCAGATAAGTCTGGTATCCCATCAGTGTCACCGCCACGTCCGCTACAGGAACCTGCCACGGCCCTATCATCTGGTCGCGCGCGGTCATACCACCGACGGTACGGTCGCCGATGCTTATAAGAAAGGTCTTATCCGCCACCGCAGGCAACCGAAGCACCCGATATGCCGCCTCTCGCAGATTCAATCCTCTCGTGTCGAAAGGCATCAGCATTTTCTTGATATGCGTTACATTACGGGTCATTTTTGGCGGTTTGCCCAGCAGTACCGAGAGATCCATATCAACCGGTCGATTGCCAAATATGGAGTCAGTCACGATAAGCTGCTGTTGCGCCACCGCTACGCCTACCATCGCGAACGGGCAGCGTTCACGCTCGCAAATCGCCTGGAATAACTCCATCGATTCCGGTCTGATTGCAAGCACATACCGCTCTTGTGCCTCGTTGCTCCAGATCTGCATCGGTGACATCCCCGGCTCTTCCGAGGGGATATCGCGCAATTGGAAACATCCTCCACGTCCGGAACCATGCACCAGTTCAGGCAGCGCGTTCGATAGGCCGCCGGCGCCAACGTCGTGAATGGAAAGAATTGGATTGGGCTCGCCTCGTCTTTCCATCTGCCAGCAATAGTCAATGACTTCTTGCGCGCGCCGCTCCATTTCCGCGTTGCCGCGCTGCACCGAATCGAAATCGAGACTCTCCGCATTCATCCCGGTATCCATGCTGGAAGCTGCGCCACCGCCGAGACCGATCAACATCCCCGGTCCGCCTAATTGAATCAGCAGCGCACCGGCTGGAAACTCTTTCTTGAATGCATGGCGCTCGGCGATATGCCCTATGCCTCCAGCCAGCATAATGGGCTTGTGATAACCGCGCATTTCACCGGCAACAAACTCCTCAAAAGTCCGGAAATATCCTGCCAGATTGGGCCGCCCGAACTCGTTGTTGAACGCCGCGCCGCCAATGGGGCCTTCCAGCATAATTTGCAGGGCCGATGCGATACGCGATGGTTTGCCATAGGCGTGACCTTTCTCCGATTGCTGGTACACTTCCCAAGGCTGAACAAATCCGGGAATGTTCAAATTGGAAACCGAGAAACCGCTAAGTCCAGCCCTGGGTTTAGCGCCACGGCCGGTGGCCCCTTCGTCGCGGATTTCTCCGCCCACACCGGTGGCGGCACCCGGATAAGGCGAAATCGCAGTCGGATGATTGTGGGTTTCCACTTTCATCAGGATATGTGTTTGTTCCTCGCCATAATTGTAAGCGTTATCCTTGCCGGGATAGAAGCGGGCGATTTTCGCTCCCTCGATAATGGAAGAATTATCCGCATAAGCAACTACCGTGCCATGGGGATTCTGCTGGTGAGTATTGCGTATCATCGAAAACAGCGATTTCGTCCGGGGCTCGCCGTCTATGACCCACTCAGCATTGAAAATCTTGTGACGACAATGCTCCGAATTAGCCTGGGCGAACATCATCAATTCCACATCGGTGGGATTGCGCCCAATCCGCATGAAATAGCTTGCAAGATAATCGATTTCATCAGGCGACAACGCCAGTCCCATTTCATTATTGGCGTTTTGCAGCGCATCGCTTCCACCTGCCAACACATCCACTTTGTTGAGCGGCGCAGGCTCAAAATGTCTGAACAACCTTTCCGCGTCGTCGAATGAGCCAAACACGGCTTCGGTCATGCGATCGTGTATCAGCGCAAGCAGTGCAATCCTGCAGGTGGGTGAAAATTTGGCAGAAGGCTCATCTTTCCTCTGGATATAAAAAGCCACACCGCGCTCTAGCCGATCCACCGCTTCCAATCCGCAATGGCGCGCGATATCAGTCGCTTTGGTTGACCATGGAGATATCGTACCGGGACGGGGCAGCACCAACAGCAGTTCGCCTGCGGGGCATTCCGCGTGCTGCCCGGCAACCCCTTTCGAGGAGGCTTCCTCCGGCGCGTACTTGAGAAGCCTTTCGAGAATGGTGATTTCGTTTTGCCGCAGATCGCGTTTAAGGGCGCAAAAGTGCCAATATTCTGTGCAAATGTGGGAAACTTGCGGGGCAACAATTCTGAGTGCGCTCGCCAATTTTTCCAGGCGAAACGGGGAGAGAGCACTGCCACCACGAAGTCGAAGCATCCGGCGAAATGAGTCGATAGTTGAAAACGTGATTTTACACGAGATGGCAAGCTGCCCGCAGCCCGATAAGCGTTTTGATATG
>JBDTWQ010000119.1:0-2558 GCA_040006595.1 Nitrosospira sp. | reverse complement strand
AGTTGACTACGATACAGCCAGCCTCCATGCACTGCCGGCGGCTTGATAACAGTCATTAAAAACGCCGCACGGTACAATGTTTGACGTGTTTGAGATATGGCGGCGTTCGTACTGATATAATTCCATCTTTTCCGATGTGTCTTTGATGGCGTATCTTTATCGTATAACTGTAATTCTGGTCTGGAGAAAAAAATGGCCGTAGCCGACGTTCTGAAATTGATTCAGGACAATGAAGTCAAATTCGTTGATCTGCGCTTTACTGATACCCGCGGTAAAGAACAGCATGTGACCATCCCCGCCCACACCTTTGATGCGGACAAGCTGGAGGATGGACACGCGTTCGATGGTTCTTCCATCGCCGGTTGGAAAGGTATTCAGGCATCTGACATGCTATTGATACCCGACCCCGAAACCGCCAATATGGATCCTTTCATGGACGAGGCTACGCTATTCATTACCTGTGACGTGGTCGAACCCTCCGATGGCAAAGGTTATGACCGTGATCCACGCTCGCTGGCAAAGCGTGGCGAAGCGTATCTGAAGTCGACCGGGATCGGTGATACCGCATATTTCGGTCCGGAACCTGAATTTTTCATTTTTGACTCTGTTACCTGGCATGCAGACATGTCCGGTTGCTCGGTTAAAATAGAATCCGAGGAAGCAGCCTGGAGCTCGGCGGAAAAGTATGAAGGTGGTAATACCGGTCACCGTCCCGCGGTAAAAGGAGGTTATTTTCCCGTCCCTCCGGTTGATTCTTTACATAATATCCGTTCCGCCATGTGTCTTGCATTGGAAGAAATGGGTGTGGAAGTCGAAGTACACCACCACGAAGTCGCAAGCGCCGGTCAGTGTGAAATCGGCACAAAATACAGCAGTCTGGTGAGGCGTGCTGACTGGACTCAGGTATTCAAATATGTGGTGCACAACGTTGCTCATTCTTACGGTAAAACAGCAACCTTCATGCCAAAACCCATTGTTGGTGACAATGGTTCGGGGATGCACGTGCACCAATCAATCTGGAAAGCTGGACAGAATCTGTTTTCTGGGAACGGCTATGCCGGACTTTCGGAAATTGCCCTGTTTTACATAGGCGGCATTATCAAACACGCCAAGGCCTTGAATGCCATTACCAACCCGGGGACCAATTCCTACAAGCGCCTGGTTCCAGGTTTTGAAGCGCCGGTAAATCTTGCTTACTCGGTAAGCAACCGTTCCGCCGCAGTGCGCATTCCCTATGCCAACAGCCCAAAAGGACGACGCATCGAAGTACGTTTTCCCGATCCCACCGCCAACCCCTATCTCGCATTCACCGCATTAATGATGGCCGGGCTTGACGGCATCCAAAATAAGATTCACCCGGGTGATCCCATGGACAAGAATCTTTATGACCTTCCTCCTGAAGAAGCAGCCAGGATTCCAAATCCCTGCGTATCGCTGGATGAAGCGCTGGATAATCTGGACAAGGACCGCAATTTCCTAACCCGCGGCGGCGTGTTTTCGAATGACATGATTGATGCCTATATCGAGCTCAAGATGGAAGAAGTCACGCGCTTCCGCATGACTACACATCCGGTGGAGTTTGATATGTACTACAGCCTATAGAGGCGCCTCTATAATTTTAAGGGAACCAAGGCTATGCATGAACGCAAGCAGAAGATTGGAATATTTATTTATTTATTTAAAAAATAGGTATTTATCTTTTTTCTGTATTTGGTTCATGGAAACCCTTGAACGTGAAGAAGGGAAGCAACAAGCGTAAGCGATAAATCGTATCGGGATTGCTCGCAAAAAGCGTACGCTCTGGATGATTCATAGAAATTCATTTAATCCGGCGAATCCCGCGACGAAACGCAATCAAATTTCTTGCTGAACCAGCTCGATAAAGGGAAATACTCAATGAATATTTTTTCTGTTTCATTGCTTGCCACGCTCTCGCTGACGCTCGCTGGTTGCGGTGAGAAAGAGAAAGCTCCTGAAAATAAGCTCAAAACGGAGACGCCAGTTAAGCTTGCAGATGAGTTCACGGCTGAAAAAAGCATTCCCTCCGTGCTGGAGAATGAGTTAACACCGGATGAAAAGTCTGCGCTGCTGAAACAGATTATGCCATCCGCTCCGAACGAACCAACGCCGGAGGAAAAATTCCTGAAATTGAGGAAAGATGCGGATGCTGGAGATGCCAAATCACAAAATGGCCTCGGTGTGATGTACTACACGGGCGAAGCCATATCCAAGGATGCTTCGGGCAAAATCCTGAATAACGATCCAGAAACAGCCGCAGCGTGGTTTCATCGATCTGCTGACCAGGGATACGCCGATGCGCAGTTCAACCTCGGCTTGATGTATGCCAATGGTGAAGGTGTAGCCAAAGACCCTGCCAAAGCCATAGAGTTATTTCAGAAAGCTGCTGCTCAGGGAAATGTCGATGCACAAAATAATCTCGGGGTGATGTATTACGCCGGTGAAGGTGTACCCAGAGACCCTGCCAAAGCCAGGGTGTGGTTTGAGAAAGCGGCGGCGCAGGATAATGCTGACGCACAGGCCAACCTTGATGCAATGAA
>JBDTWQ010000118.1:0-2565 GCA_040006595.1 Nitrosospira sp. | reverse complement strand
GCGCTTCTTGGGCTCGGCCTTTTCGCCCTGGGCGTTACGCGCAGACGCAAACAATAATACTAATCAAGATAGTGGAAACATTTAAGCCCGCATCAGCGGGCTTTTTTTAGACGACGGCATATTTAATAATCGTTATATCAAATGCGAAGGGTGGGTGAAATGCGGGTTTGCAGAGTGACGAGCGTCTCTGCCACCACTGGACGGCCGAAATAGTAGCCTTGGCCTTGTGACAATGCTGAGCCAGAAGAAATGCGTACTGCTCAGGTGTTTCCATGCCCGCCGCCTAACCTCCCAACGCAATGCTGCTCAAGTTAATCTGATGCGCCAAAAACCCTGCTACAGCGAAGAAAAAGCAAGGGCGCCCGGTGCGTTCAGCCGTGATAGCTCCCCCGTTTTCTGCATATCTTCCAGCGCGTGCAGAATCATTTGCCGAACCATTCTTCCAAAAGCTTGGTCGGATGGAAAAGTCTGTATACCGTCGGGTATTTCCATGTTGCCGATAACCGTATGAAACGCGTGTTTTATGCCAGTCCGGCTGATTGTCTTTCCTCGCGTAGTAATAAAAAGTGACATTTCATAAGCATCGGTTATGGTTTTTCCAACCATCCACCGCGGCAACTTCGGGCCAGACTCTTCCGCTGCAACAGTAGCGCTGTCGGCAACATTATTGACGATTATCCTGATCTGACCTTCTTCCTGCTTTTCAGCCTCGGTCACCACGTCATATGTGGAAATAACTCCGGTCTCGTTAAGGATCGCCGCGGCATAGTCCCTCAGCGGGATATCTCCCTTGGGAAAATCCTCGCCATTTCGCTGAAATTCAACAACCAGTTTCAGACGAAGCGGAGCGGCTCTCTTCTTTATATCCTTATACTCTACTCTGGGGAATGAAGCGCCTAGAAACGACATAGGCTGGGCTGCGCAACCCGCTAGTGCAAAGGAAATTATTATGGACGTCAATCTGACGCAGCGGGAAATACTCATAAATGCTCCGTATGGGTTCACGGCAGTAGCGTTATGCCCGGAAATCAGCCCTCAATGATTATGCTATGCTGGCAATTGTTGAGGGTAGTGGATAATTCCTCCCGCTGCAACCTGTAAGATGTTGTCATTATTATCGGAATGACTCCACATCCCGCCCCCTGCTGGAAAGGGCCATGCCATTATCAGGATTCACACAGGAAATGTTTCAGGAAAATAATGAGCACAACTCCATCTGACCGTACGACGTTCGGGTTTGACAGTGCGCGAATCCAGGAAGCAGTTTCAGTACTGGGGCTGAACGCGGAGCATGGCAAACTGGCGGACCGAATACGGAGCGAAGTCATAGATGGAAAGGCCGATGCACTCGTGCATTCCTGTTGCGCCGCACTCGCGCGGGAACGAGGCTTTGCGGTGATCGAGCGGAATATTGGTATCAAACCCTTCCAGCAAGTCTGGATCGATCACTTGCAGCGCTACGGCCGGGATTTCGATACACCGGATTATTTTGGGGACCGGCTCGCAATCGCCGCGGCTTACGCCCGCGCTAAAATTCCTCTGAGCGTTTTGCAATTACAGCACTGCATCATCCAGCAAGTGCTGATAAACGGTCTATCGGTTACATTCGTCGAAGATGTCGCAACCCTGCAGCCTCTCGTAGACTGCGTTTTGAAGCTCGCATCTCTTGACTTATACCTGACTGCCGAGGGTTACCACCTGCCGGAAATTGGGGAACTGCGGAAGGCGCTGGACAACCTCCGGAAAGAAACATCCCGACTGCACCAGGAAGCTTCGACCGATCAACTCACCGGTATGATGAATTATGCAAATCTCATGGAATCCCTTGAGCACCAGATTAACATCGCGCACAAGCACCCTCACAAGAACCAACAGAGCCCTTCCGGTTATCACTTGTGCGTAATCATGATCGATCTGGATTTCTTCAAGAAAATCAATGACACTTATGGGCACGTGGTTGGCGACTTCGTACTCCGGCATGTGGCGAGCCGGATCCAGGCGTCAGTACGCGACTTTGACATGGTAGGCAGGTTCGGCGGGGAAGAATTCGTTATTATTATGACAAACGCCGATCTGGAGCTGGCAAAGGTCATAGCCGAGCGCGTACGCGAAGGGGTCATGGACACCCCTTTACATTTGAAGGAACTTAGCATCCGCGTAACCATCAGTCTTGGCGTCGCGACATTAAGAAAAGGTGAACGCAAGGAAGCATTGCTTGAACGTGCGGATACGGCAATGTACGAAGCGAAAAGAAGCGGACGCAATCGCGTAATGATCGCCAAAGACGCTGTCGATTCCCGAACGCTCCCCGAGTTATAAGGCCTCCGAGTTGTATGCACCCTCTGAATAACTCCTCCTTGGAGCGGCCCAGTCTCGCAGGATTTCCGGTTGCCAATCCACTTCTGGCCCTTCATGAATGCTCAAGTACCCGGCATTATCATCAGCAAGGACAAGCCGCTTGGGCATAATGCCTTCAGTTGAGCGTTTCAATGGATTTCATTTTTATATTAATGAATTCTCTGAATGTGCCTGTCTGGTACTCAAAAACTGCTTCAGCAAATCCGG
>JBDTWQ010000117.1:0-4403 GCA_040006595.1 Nitrosospira sp. | reverse complement strand
ATAAAATATCCAAGTTATGATTTCGAATTCGCAAAACCGGTGGGTCATATGAACCGTCGCATATTACTTATTTCAGCACTGATTTTCATCTTATCTGGATGCGCGGCATTTGGACTGCGTGAACCGCTCCGCGTCTCCGTAGCTGGAATGGATCCGCTCGAGGGAAAAGGCATGGAGGCGCGCTTCGCGGTACACCTTAGAATTCAGAATCATGATGAGAAGCCCCTTGATTACGACGGCGTTGCACTCGATCTGGATTTACGCGGAACAAGCTTTGCGAGCGGGGTAAGCGATCAGCAAGGGACGATACCGCGCTTTGGAGAAACGGTAATTACGGTGCCAGTAACAGTCCCTGCGACGGCAATCATCCGTCATGTCGTTGGGCTAGCCACCGGCGATCGTACCAAGGTCGACTACCGGTTACGCGGTCAACTTGGTGGGCCGGGATTCGCCATCGGGAGATACTTCGATTCCAAAGGGGAAATTACGTTGCCGACGATGCCGCTAGAGAAAGCGCGCTGAATGCAATCGTTCACTTGATGGTTGATTCATCTCCGACGCCCCGCATGAGAGGGTTTGTCGTAGTACCGAGTCTACAAATGATTTCTCATCTCAATTCCTGGCTCAGGCAACTCCATATTGTCTACGGTAGCTTTCTACGGCGCGAAGATTGTGCTCCAGATTTTTCCTGTGCCGAAGGTAATTTATAATGTCCTCCAGATTGACGATGCTTGTAACCTGAATCCCATATCCGTGTTGAATTTCCTGCGTAGCCGAAAGCTCTCCATTACCCCGCTCCATCCGATCAAGGGCAATGATGACCCCACATGGTATAGCGCCAGAAATGCGAATATGGTTAACAGATTCACGCACCGAAATACCTGCGGAGATGACATCGTCCACGATCAGCACGCGTCCGGCTAGTGGCGCTCCAACAAGATTCCCGCCTTCGCCATGGTCTTTCACTTCTTTACGATTGAAACAGAAGGGATAGTTATATCCGTGCTCGGCCAGAGCAATAGCAATGGCGCTAACCAGCGGGATACCTTTGTAGGCGGGACCAAATAGCATGTCAAAAGGAAGCTGGGCAGCAAGAATGGCTTTGGCGTAAAATTGCCCCAACTTTCGAAGAGAGTCGCCGTCGTTGAACAATCCGGCATTGAAAAAATACGGCGACATTCGCCCCGCCTTGGTTTTGAATTCACCGAAGCACAACACATTGCGGCTGATGGCAAACTCTATGAATTCCTGACGAAAATCGGACATCGTTATGACAGTGGAAAAATACACATGAGAATTATAACGCTTAATCTGAATGGCGTGCGCTCTGCCTCCAGCAAAGGTTTTTTTCGATGGTTGCCAGCGCAGCGGGCGGATATTGTGTGTGTGCAGGAATTGAAGGCTCAGGCTAGCGACATCACGGGTGAAATGGTCTCACCTGATGGCTATCATAGTTATTTCCACTGCGCTGCAAAGAAGGGATATAGCGGGGTAGGCATTTACAGTCGGGACAAGCCGGACAACATTATTGAAGGGGTGGGTATCGCTGAAATAGATACGGAAGGGCGCTATCTACGCGCTGACTATGGCTCATTGAGCGTGATGTCTATCTATTTTCCTTCGGGTTCCAGCGGCGAACATCGGCAAGCCGCTAAATTCTTTTTCCTGGAGTGTTTTCTTCCCATGCTCAAAGAACTCGCAGATTGCGGCAGGGAGATCATATTATGCGGTGACTGGAATATTGCTCACAAGGAAATCGATCTAAAAAACTGGCGTTCCAACCAGAAAAACTCCGGCTTTCTGCCGGAGGAGCGCATCTGGCTTACCGGAGTTTTTGACGAGCTTAAATTTGTCGATGTATTTCGGCGAATCAACCCTGAGGCTGAGCAATATACCTGGTGGTCCAATCGCGGGCAGGCTTGGGCAAAGAACGTTGGTTGGCGCATTGACTATCAGATTGCCACACCCGAGATTGCTGGCAAAGCGACTGAAGTTTCGATTTACAAGGCGGAACGTTTTTCCGATCATTCGCCGCTAACTATCGACTATGATTACAGCTTATGATCGCGAATCTGATAGTTAATCGCTCATCTTACGGTGTAATCACCTCGCCTGAATGCCGGATTTAGAATAATGCCCGCCGCCCTGTCCGGCTGGCTCCATGCTTTTCGCATTTACACCCATCCACGCGTGCTGGGGATGCTGTCGCTGGGCTTCTCTGCAGGGTTGCCGCTATTATTGGTGCTAGGTACGCTTTCATTCTGGTTGCGGGAAGCAGGGATTGATCGCTCCACTATTGGCCACTTGAGCTGGATCGGGCTAGCTTATGGCTTTAAATGGATGTGGTCGCCGTTGGTGGATCGTTTGTCGTTGCCGCTATTAACACGGTGGCTGGGCCGGCGGCGTGCATGGCTGTTGCTGTCGCAAATTGTAATAGTCATTGCGCTGGCCGGCATGGCTAGCACGGACCCCATCGAGGACCTGACATATACGGTTTTTTTTGCTCTGTCTGTCGCTTTCGCTTCTGCTACTCAGGATATCGCGCTGGATGCCTATCGAATTGAAGCCGTAGCGCCGAGGCTCCAGGGGGCCATGGCCGCCACCTACCAAGCGGGTTATCGCGTCGCGATGATCCTCGCTTCTGCCGGAGTGTTGTGGATAGCTGCGGCGGTAGATCCATCGGAGACCACTTACGACTATGCGCCTTGGCGGACCGCTTACTTAGCAATGGCTGCTTGCATGGTTGTAGGTATTAGCACCACCCTTATCATCCGCGAGCCGGAGGTTCCCGTCACTCGACTTATCTCCGAAAATGAAGATTACGCCCGGAAAACCATTGCACACTGGAATCTCAACGCGCGACTCACGCAGATACTGGCGTGGCTGTATGGGGCTATGGTAGCGCCTTTTCGGGATTTTATCGTGCGTCATGGCCGTCAGGCCTTGCTGATTCTCGCATTGATCGCCGTTTACCGCATATCGGATGTCGTCATGGGAGTAATGAGCAATCCCTTTTATGTGGATATGGGTTACACCAAGGATGAGGTGGCAACGGTATCCAAGGTATATGGAGTCCTCATGACGATCGCCGGCGCAGCCATAGGCGGAGTACTCACAGCAAAAATCGGCATTATGCGTACGTTATTTCTGGGAGCAGTGCTGTCGGCAGTGACCAATTTGCTATTTGTCTGGCTGGCCGGGCGTGGACACGACGTGACCGGATTAATATTCACCATCTCTGCCGACAATCTGTCGGCCGGCATAGCCTCATCCGCTTTTATAGCCTATCTTTCCAGTCTGACCAACTCCGCTTATTCCGCCACGCAGTATGCATTGTTCAGTTCGGTGATGCTGTTGTTGCCGAAATTCATCGCCGGGTTCAGCGGCGACTTCGTCGATGCTTACGGTTATGCCAGTTTTTTTACTGGTACCGCATTACTTGGTCTACCGGTACTAGTGTTGGTATGGTTGGCCGGGCAGGCAAAATTTGAAACTATAGATCACTCCCCGCATTGCAAATGATACTCGTGATGAATCATCATTTCTGCTGTTCAAATCGATAAAACGCCAGCATTCCCAGCAAGTTAGGCAGAAAAGTAACCTGGTGATCCCCGTTCATTACCCTGCGTTCGAGAATACGTGCGCCATGCTGGTGACAAAATTCTTCAAAATCGCCAAGCGTACAGTTGTGAATATTAGGTGTTTCGAACCACTGATAGGGCAGCGTTTCCGAAACAGGCATGTGGCCGGATAACACCTGCAAGCGGTTTTTCCAGTAACCAAAATTCGGGAACGACACGATTCCCTCCTTGCTCACCCGCAGCATTTCCTTGACGATATTCTCTGTATTTTTCACTGCCTGTAGTGTTTGGGAGAGAACTATGTAATCGAACGATCCCGATTCGAAACTTAACAGGCCCGATTCCAGATCGCTTTGAATCACATTTACTCCATTATTGAAACATGCCAGAACATTGGCGTCGTCAATTTCCACGCCGTAGCCACGAACATTACGTGTATCGCGCAAAAAGCGAAGCAACGAGCCATCGCCACAGCCAAGATCCAGTACTTTCGCGCACGGCTTCACCCATGCGGCAATGGCGGCAAAGTCGGGCCGGGAAACAATCCGGGATGCTGTGGATGGGGTAATAATATCAGTCACGCTCTCGGTATTCACGGGACTGATCCGCCCTGTTTCAAAAATGTTGTTTATATCAGCCCCACTCAATTGGTGATCATGACGGTCTCTTCAAGAACCGAACGTACAGGAGGAAGTCGAGAAATTCGGAATATTGTAGCGCTTAATGACAAATCACACCCAGACCGTATCGACTTCGCTTCATGCGAGTCTAGCGAGATGCGTGTGATTAAACACGCGATCCCATCAAGCAAGGAAAAAGAAA
>JBDTWQ010000116.1:0-2784 GCA_040006595.1 Nitrosospira sp. | reverse complement strand
GGAAGCCGTAAGTACTCAGCTCCTTCTCGGACAATTTTTCCTGCTGATCCTTGTAGGACGGAACGCGTTCCAGCCAACCGAGCGGGGTGATCATGGAAAGCAGCAAATGCAACTCAGCGTGTGCAGGCACCCGCGACTGAATGAACAAAGTTGCTTGTGCTGGATCCACCCCCGCCGCAAGCCAATCTATTACCATATCCCAGACATGTTGTTCAATGACTTCCGGGGTATCGTAATGTGTGGTGAGAGCATGCCAGTCGGCAACGAAGAACAGACATTCGAACTGGTGCTGCAGCTCCACCCAGTTTTTCAGCACACCGTGGTAATGCCCCAAATGCAGGCCGCCAGTGGGACGCATACCCGACAAAACTCGATCAGTAAACATGTTACCGTGCCCTTAGTTAATCCTTGATCTAACGCTTACTCAACTTCGCTCAACTTTTCAGTCCGAAAAACCATATTATCATTTGTATCGTGATTCCGATAAAAGGCCCGATAATGGCACCCAGCACGCCAGTGATCAATAGAAACAGCAGGATCATAAAGCCATAAGGCTCAATCTTCGCAAAAATATGTGCCATGTGGTGGGGTAGCAGGCTTGCGGCAATGCGGCCACCATCCAGTGGCGGTAGGGGCAGCAGATTCAGCACCATTAATATCACATTGATTTTGATGCCCGCTTCACCCATTAATATCATGGGCGTGGACAGGTCGCTCTGCGGCAGGGCGAGACCAAGCTTAATCACGAATGCCCAAAGTAATGCCATGAAAAGATTTGCGCCTGGCCCAGCCAGCGCTACCCAAAGCATATCCTGTTTTGGACGGCGCAGTGCGGCGAAGTTAACCGGTACTGGCTTCGCCCAACCGAACAGGATCCCGCCCAGCAACAGCGTCAATAATGGAAGCAGGATCGTGCCGACCGGATCGATATGCCTGATGGGATTCAGGCTGACGCGTCCCTGTGCATAGGCGGTAAGATCGCCGAAGTGTTTGGCTACATAACCGTGTGCGGCTTCGTGCAGGGTAATGGCAAAAATCACCGGTAGCGCATAAATGGCAACATTCTGAATAATGCTATCCATGCGTGATTCCGAAAGGCGCGAGACTGCCCTTGCCCTGGCGTATCACCTTTGGCGTGTCGCCGGTCAGATCAATCACGGTGCTCATCTCAAGGCCACAGGCGCCGCCGTCCAGAACAAGCTCGACGTGATGTTCGAGGCGGTCGCGAATTTCCACGGTATCGTTGAGGGGAAACTCATCCCCCGGTAGAATCAAAGTAGAGCTCAACAGGGGCTCATTCAACTCCGTCAGCAATGCCTGCACCACGGGGTGATCGGGTATTCGCAGGCCGATGGTGTCACGCTTCGGATGCAACAACCGGCGCGGCACTTCGCGTGTCGCCTGGAATATAAAAGTGTAGCTACCCGGTGTACTGGCTTTGAGCAGTCTGTATTGGCTATTGTCGACTTTTGCGTAATGAGAGATTTCAGACAAATCCCGGCACATCAGCGTAAAGTGGTGTTGTTCATTTACTTGTCGTATGGCGCGAATACGAGTCATTACGTTCTTGTCTCCCAGTTGACCGCCCAGCGCATAACAGGAATCGGTGGGATAAGCGATTATGCCACCGGCTCGCACGATAGCCGCCGCCTGCCGTATCAGGCGCAGCTGGGGGTTATCCGGATGGATGGAAAAGAATTGAGCCACGCGAGAAACAGTTTCTAGTTTTAGTTTTTTAGGGCGCTACTAAAAATTCAAGTTCAGGGAAACTCATTGTCAAACGAAGGAGGTGAAGACGCCTATCTTTAGCGGCGCTTCCTGATATTTGAGCCGCGAAGGCCGAGCATTGTCCGGCACCCCCCCGTTACATTATCCCATGCCAATCATGCCATACGGGCGTGCAATCAGGAGGTAACTCCGGCATCCGGCCCAAGTCGAAATAACTCTCCCCGAGTCCGTGAAAATCCGAGCCTCGCGAGGCCAATAAACCCAGGCGCTGGGTATGGCGCGCAAACAGCAAAGATTGTTCCGGCGTGTGACTGGAAGTAATAACCTCAATTGCCTCGCCGCCGAGAGCGCGAAATTCCAGCAACAACTCGTCCAATGCATCCTTACCCAGTTTGTAGCGGCCAGGATGAGCGATGACGGCTCTGCCGCCGCTATCGCGTATCCAGCTGACTGCATCGCTTAACGGAACCCATATATGCGGCGCGTATCCAGGCTTGCCCTTGACCAAGTACTTCTTGAACACGGATTTCGCGTCCTTGGCGTAGCCTTGCTGAACCAGAAAACGAGCGAAGTGCATGCGGCCTATCAATCGTCCATTACCTGCATGACTGCAAGCACCTTCAAAACTACCATGGATACCGAATTTATCGAGTTGCGCGGCGATATTATGAGCGCGCACTATTCGCCCGTTGCGAATGGATAACAGACCTTGAGCCAGTTGAGGGTAGTCAGGGTCTATTCCAAGGCCGACAATATGCAAGGTCTGACCCCGCCAGTTGACGGAAATTTCCACCCCGTTGATAAAGGTAATGTTCTTTTCGGCAGCGACCCGGCGTGCTTCATCCAATCCGCCCACGTCGTCATGGTCGGTCAGCGCCAGCATGGTAACCCCACGCGCGGCCGCATGTTCCACCAACTGCGTGGGTGTCAGCAATCCGTCGGAAACCGTGGAGTGGCAATGGAGATCGATGTTGGGCATGAAGGAAGCTATTTCGCGCTCTCTCTAAGTAAGAGATGCATCATAGCAAATTAGGGGGGGTATGAAAAATCAACCGC
>JBDTWQ010000115.1:0-2959 GCA_040006595.1 Nitrosospira sp. | reverse complement strand
TTGATCTGCTCATCGGTAGACTGCAGGGTATTGTAGCCGCAGCCGCTTAAGGTAATGGTAAGAAGCAACGTCAATGACAGCAGCAAGTTATGCATGGCATTCTTTCCTGAAAAATAAAATTTGGTTTAGGAAACTTGTAAATAAATGGGGATGAAATCGCGGATTGCAATAAAGAAACCTTGGAGCAAGCCCCTTGGAACGCGTTGCCAGGAAAATCGTGATTATCACAAAGCGCGCCACAAAGGTGGTAGAGGTCATAGCTGGGTCCCCGACGCCAGAAGTGTAAACCCCGTGAGCGACCCGGTTTCACCGCAACCCACATGGGGACGGTGTCGCCCTTCTGGCAAACCGGGGACTTATTCAGAGGTTCCTAAGCTCTGCATTGTGCTTCTGGCAAAACACAAATCCTCCCAGACCTTCGCTTTGTCAGCAAGCGTGCGCAGCAGATAGGCTGGATGATACGTGACGATAACCGGGATACCGGAATGCTCGTGCAGTCTGCCGCGAAGACTGGCGATACTCGCATCGGTATGCAGCAGGTTCTGCGCAGCAATTTTTCCCAGTGCAATAATAAGTTTGGGTTTGATCATCTCGATTTGCCGCGCAAGGTATGGCTCGCACTGATGCGCTTCATGGGGAGTGGGGTTTCTGTTGCCGGGTGGACGGCATTTTACGATATTTGCGATATAAACATTCCGGCCGCGCTTCAGATCAATTGCCGCCAGCATATTGTCCAGTAGTTTGCCGGCCTGTCCGACAAACGGCTCCCCCGTGGCATCCTCCTCGGCACCCGGCCCTTCGCCCACGTACAGCCAGTCGGCATTCATGTCGCCTACGCCAAATACCGTGCGGGAGCGAGATCGGCATAGCGGACAGGCAATGCAACCCTCTACGCTCGTCTTAAGCTGATCCCAACCCATCCGCAGGATTTCCGAACGCCGATCTTCAGCCGCAACAACCTCGTGGCTAGAAACCTGCTCCCCGGACCCAGCCTCCACAGCAGGAGCTTGATTGGGCGCATTGGTGACTTTAGCACGCCACAATGGCGTCAAACCGAGCTCTTTGAGTATTTCTGCGCGCCTGGCCCGCTTGGAGTTGCCGACAGCGGTCATAATCCTGAATCCGGCAGTTTGACGGCATGGAGTGCGCTGCTTTTGGGGTGCAGGGCCAAGAGCAGCGACGCGGAAGGGTCATTCCATTCCAGGAAGTTGCAACGCAGCCATGTGCCGCAGAAACCGTTCAACCCACCCTGTAGCGAACTCACCAAAAAGATGAAGATCAAGTAATGCAAAAAGTCTTTGTGGGTCATGGCGCTAAACTGGAAAATGAGCTGTCAACTGCCGGATTTAGGATAACATCAACTCCATTACTAATGAGTCTTCGCGCCCTCCCATCGCAGGGTAATAATCCTTGCGTTTGGCGATCTGCTTGAACCCGATCCGCTCATATAGCCGCGCAGCGGCATGATTGGATTCGCGCACATCCAGAAACATCGACAGCGCGTGCTGTTCTTTAGCGATATGAATAAAATGCCGCAACAATCTTTCGCCCCAGCCTTTCCGTTGCGATTCAGCGGCAACGCTAAGGGTTAGCAAATGGGCTTCTTCCGGTCCAATTATCATCACTCCGTAACCAGAAAGGTAACCATTCTGCTCTAATACCAGGCAATGATAACCGGAGTCGATCGAATCGCTGAAATTACCACGCGTCCAGGGAAAGAGAAAAACCTCCCGCTCGATAGCTACTACCGCATCCAGATCTGCTAGAAGCATGCGCCTGATGCGAGGCATTTCCTGCAATTGGGCGCTCATCGTTCCTTTTCCTTCAGGGCTACCTTGTTACGGATATAAAGTGGCGCCGCGTTGGCGGGATCGATGCCGAGTCCCTTTGCAAATATGGGTACAGCCAGCTGAACCATGTCGCGCGCATGAGGCCTGAGATCGCTAATGATGTGACTAAGACATCCATCGTAGCGGGCGCGTAACGCTTCCTCATATATGGCAAAACCGCTGCCGCAACCAATCCAGTCGCATCCATGCACTAATGGTGCATGCTGTGGCAAACAGAGAGCCGGCCCGCTCACCGGCTGCCATCCCTCCGCTGCTTTTGTGTACGCGGCATGATAAATCTCGCTCATGCGGGCATCAATCGCTGTAATTACATTACTGTCCCCGGCTTGCTGCGCCAGTGCCTCCAACGTGCAAATGCCCGTCACCGGCAGGTCTGCCCCAAAAGCGAGTCCCTGCGCCACCCCACAAGCAATGCGCAGACCCGTGAAAGAGCCTGGTCCGGCACCGAAAGCAATGCCGTCCAATTGCGCCAGTGTCAACCCCGTTTCCGCCAGCATCCGCTGTAACATTGGCAAGATCAGTTCGGAATGCCGCTGTCCTGCAAGAACCTCCCGGCTCAGTATCTCGCCATCCAGTGACAGTGCAATCGAACAATACTCGGTAGAAGTATCGAGAGCGAGGATTTTCAAGGAGCTGATTGAATGGTTATTTAGGACTATAATGGATCGAACTGATACCTTGCGGAGGGAAACTTATATTGAGAATTCATTGTCCATTAATTGAGGTGTTTTACGTTGTGTTACTTTACCACCATCTCAGGGAGGAGTCATGAGCATCACGTGGATACTCGTCGCAAACGCAAGCGCAGCATATCTCTATGCAAATTATGGACCCAAAAAAGGCCTGCAGAAACTCAAAGAATTCAAACATGATGCCAGCAGGGAAAAAGGGCAGGATCTGGTTTCCGACCGCCCAGGGCACAACAAAAGTCACGGTAATGGTCGCGGTTCCTACATACCCGCCACCGACCCAAAACAAAACCAGGCCCAGAACTTTGCCCTTCAGTTGGCCAGGGAACTTGAGCATGGGCGCACAGCCAATAGCTACCAGCGTCTGATCCTGGTTGTGTCAGCTCCATTCATGGGACTCGTCAACAGCAGCCTGGGCAG
>JBDTWQ010000114.1:0-19912 GCA_040006595.1 Nitrosospira sp. | reverse complement strand
TTCATTTTAGCCTGCGGTGTCCCCGCAGCAAGACTGCGGGGAATTACAAGTTTAAGTAGAGTTTTAGTACCTATGTCCAGTAGTTTTCGTCGTGAGAGCCGTTAAGATACCTAACAACCGCCGAGAGATTTCAACTAGCGGAATATGGACGGGTATTAATGGTGCGTACATCTTGCGTAAGTTTTTCAATTGCCAGACATGCGGCTTGGGCGCCGGGATTAACAACGCCCGAGGCATGGCTAACTTGGGCACAGACACCATTCATCATTGAAAAAGGAAGCGAGCCCAGTATCAAGAAGATGCCGTCTATGCTACGCCGCCGAGCTGGTCACTTGGGAAAAATGGCACTTGAAGTGGCATATCAGTGCCTTAATGAGCAGACTGATGTCCCAACTGTCTTCTGTTCTCGCCACGGCGACGTAGCTCGTGCAATCGATTTACTTACCGAGCTAGTACAGGGCAATGCCCTCTCGCCCACTTCATTTAGTATGGCCGTCCACAATGCCAGCGTCGGCTTGTTCTCTATCGCACGTAAAGATTCGACAAACCATATAGCGCTTGCCGGCGGTAGAAGCACGGTTGAGCATGGGGTTATCGAAGCTTGTGCCTTGCTGGCAGATGGCGCACCGATGGTGTTGCTGGTCGCCTGTGATTTCCCCCTCCCATCCGCATTTACCACATTCCAGGATTGTAACGAGCAGCCGTACGCATGGTCGTGGCTGATGGTCCCTCCTTATGTTGATACCCTTTCTTTAAGCTGGACTGCCTGCGCCTCCGAGGAAGCAGCAGCGGCTAATACCGTGCCTGCCGGGTTGAGCATCTTGCGATTTCAGCTAGGACGGGAGAAACAATTTGAGCGGGTGGCAAATCACCGTCGCTGGCAATGGACTCGCAATGACTGAGCGTTTAATTCCAAATTGGCGCATTTTGGCAGCTGGCTTGAGTTTCGTAGCGTTTGGTATCGGGGGAGTGTTGCTGCGGATTATCGTCTTTCCTTTTTTATATCTGCTGATTTGGTCGCGTAAGCGTCGCATTTTACTAGCACGCAGCATGATTCGGTTGATATTTCGGTTTTACATCGGGTTGATGGGATTCATGGGCGTATTGCGTTATGAAATCCAAGGATTGGATAAATTAAATCGAGGCAGCTTGCTGATTTTGGCTAATCATCCCACGTTGCTAGATACGG
The DNA here is from genome assembly GCA_040006595.1 of Nitrosospira sp. GTDB lineage: Bacteria > Pseudomonadota > Gammaproteobacteria > Burkholderiales > Nitrosomonadaceae > Nitrosospira. Next base: position 18,723 of record JBDTWQ010000114.1, on the reverse strand, counting down.
TTTTCCTTATGGCATTTGTGAAAAGGGCCGACTGCATCGTTAAGGCCAATTTATTAAACAATCCATTTACACGAGGACCCGTACGAGCCGCAGGGTATATCAACAATGAGCACGGCCATGACTTGGTAGCTGATTGCATTGCCTCCCTACGATGTGGGAACAATTTAATCGTATTTCCAGAGGGTACCCGAACCCCTATTGATGGCGTCATTAGCATGAAACGGGGTGCCGCCAATATCGCGGTGCGCGGCAGATGCAATATGACACCAGTAGTAATCCGGTGTAGCTCGGCAATTTTGGGAAAAGGACAGAAGTGGTGGCAGGTGCCAAAAAGCCCGGTCCGGTTTGAGATTCAAGTACAAGAAGATATCGCCATACACGATTTTATTGCAAATGACATCGCGGAGACTAGAGCAGCGCGTCATTTAACCGAATATCTACAGCAGTATTTTACGAGGAAATACCACGATCATGTTTGAGCAAGATGTTAAGGAACTCATCATCAATTCGCTGCAACTGGAGGATATTAATCCGGCTGACATCGATACCGATGCTCCCCTTTTTGTAGAAGGCCTCGGTCTCGATTCCATCGACGCTTTGGAGCTGGGCGTGGCTCTCCAAAAAAAATATGGTATTTCCCTGGCTGGCGACTCGGAAGACACTCGACGTCATTTTACGTCGGTGCGTACGCTAACAGCACTGATAGTAAATCATAGAAATAAGTAAAGGAGAACGTGATGATAGAAATGAGCAAGATGAGCAGACAAGAACTCTATTCGTGGGTAATCGACCTGTTAGTGGAGATGTTCGAACTTGATAAATCGGCGCTCGGGCCGGAATCCAATCTTTATGCCGATCTCGATATTGACAGTATCGATGCGATTGATCTGGCGGTGAAACTAAAGCAATTAACCGGGAAGCGTTTGCGACCGGAAGTGTTTAAGACTATACGAACAATCAATGACGTGGTCATGGCACTGGAAGATATTTCTACGGAGTTAGCAGCATAAACCCTGTTTTATTAACTGTGTTCACGATGGTGATCACGCTCTTGTATCCATTCGCGATCTGGTTTGGTCACGGACAGTTGGAGCCACGCTGGCTCGCTGGTCTGCTGCTGCTAGCGGCGGCTTCCCGCTTACCTGCTTTTAAATTCAGCGGTACCGTGCGCTGGTCGGTAGGTGGCGCCTTGCTGCTAGTGGCGTGCGCCATCTGGAGCAATGAACTGTTACCACTAAAGCTGTACCCAGTTTTGGTTAGCGGCGCGCTCCTGGCTGGATTTACTTACAGTCTACTGGTTCCACCTTCCATCGTAGAGCGTCTAGCCCGCTTGCGTGAGCCGAATTTTCCACCGGCAGCAGTCGCATACACACGACGCGTCACCCAAGTATGGTGTTTCTTTTTTGCAGTCAATGGTGCAATTGCCTTGGGCACCGCATTGTGGGCATCTGAGATCGCTTGGTCATTGTATACCGGTGTCATTGCCTATTTGTTGATGGGCCTGTTATTCAGTGGTGAGTTCCTATTCCGTAGGCGATTTAAACGATTACATCATGAGTAATTGTCTTACCAATTTAGCCGTCCTAGCAACCAGTCGCCCACCTCAGTTAGTGGTGGGTTGGCGTGCGGGGACGCCAGTAAGGAACATAGATTTCTTAGCGAGGATGTGGGAATGGAACGCACTGTTGGAGCGTCATCCGGGAAGAAATTTTGCGTTATACCTGGATGACAGCATTGAATTCTTAGCAGCACTCTTAGGTGCCTGGCAGGCTGGGAAGACTATCTGGCTTGCTGCCGACACACTTAAATCGAGCTGCGCATCACTGCTGGCTTCTGTGGATGCATTTTTGGGTGAGTTTCCAGCGGAATACTCTCCCTTGCTGCCAACAGCGGGAGATTGTACCAACTGCGGCACAGCCAGCACGCTCCAATCAAATTTCCTCGCGTTGGTAGTGCATACCTCTGGCAGCACCGGTGCACCTCAATCGATTCCAAAACGCTTGTTCCAGCTTGGCAGTGAGATGGCGTCGCTCGAAACCCTGTTCGGAACTCAAATAGGAGACTCCGCGATTGTCGCGACAGTCTCACATCACCATATTTATGGATTGCTCTTTAAGGTCTTGTGGCCATTTGCTGCCGGTCGAGCGGTTTACACGCACAGTTTGAGTTTTCCCGAGGAATTAACAGAAGCACTAGGCATGCGTCAATGTGTCCTGGTTACCAGTCCAGCTCACCTAAAGCGTCTTCCTAGTCAACTATTTTTGACCGGCGCACCGCCATATCTACGGACTGTTTTTTCTTCCGGTGGCCCACTTGCTAGGGCCGTAGTACAGTCGGCAGAGAAAGTTCTGGGCCAAGTGCCGGTTGAGATATACGGCAGCTCTGAGACAGGAGGCATCGCGTGGCGTCAGCAATGTTTCGAGAATGATGAGTCATGGCAACCATTTCCGAACGTTACTTTACGTCTGACCGAGCAAGACAACCTTTTAGAAGTACGTTCACCCTATTTAGCAGACAAAAGCTGGCTGCGCCTTGCCGATCATGCGGAGCCAAGTGGTACGGGACGATTCCTGATGCTCGGTCGCAGTGACCGTATCGTTAAGATAGAGGAAAAACGCGTCTCCCTCGCCGCGATCGAGGCACTTTTAGTGGCGTCTGTATTTGTGGACGATGCACATGTTTTACTGTGCGAGACGGCGCCAACAGAACGCCAGAAATTGGCTGCTTTTATTGTTGTATCTAGCGCCGGGCGCGCCATTTTGGATGATGGCGGTACTCTGGTCTTGAGTCGACTTCTGGCGGCAGCACTGGTCGGCGCCATCGACCCGATTGCTCTACCCCGCCGCTGGCGTTATCTCAACGAAATGCCGGTCAATGCGCAGGGCAAAACTACACATGCCCAGTTGCTTTCCTTGCTTGATAACAAGTCAGCGCCCAAACCGCACATGCCGGACTTCTACCAACTAGAGCGCGAGGAACATCGGGTTGTACTTCAATCGACCATACCCTCGAATTTATTTTATTTTGGCGGCCATTTTCCCGGCGCACCGATATTGGCCGGCGTAGTCCAAATCGACTGGGCGATTGCTTACGGGCACCGGTACTTCGCGTTGCCGCCTCTGTTTAGAGGCATGCAAGCGCTTAAGTTTCTAAAGGTCATACGTGCAGAAATACCAATTCGGCTAGAGCTCACACATGACTTCGAGAAGCAAAGTCTAAATTTTCGTTATTTTTCTGATATTGGGCAGCATGCCAGCGGTCGTATTCTGTTTAGCGGCAATGCGACGATTGATCAACCGACAAAGAACGCATGCTAAACAAGAAATTTTCCCCCGATTCCCAAACCGCTTTTTCTGCTCGCTTCGATGCGCAAAAAATCGCCTTTGGCCCTGTCGTGTTTCAATGTGTCCGGTATGCGTGGAAGCGTGGTCTGCTGCAAATCTTGGCTGATGCGGCCGATTCCGGTCTGAGCATCGCCGATCTAGCACGCACCACATGTTTGACCGAATATGTCTTAAAGGTGGTATTGGAGTCCTGCCTTTCGGCTGGCGTGGTGTGTTTGCATAATGGTCGATATGTGCTCGACAAAATTGGTTATTGTGTTTTGACAGACAAAATCACCCAGGTAAACATCGATTTTACCCATGATGTATGTTACCTGGGCTTGTTTGACTTGGATAAATCGCTCGATATGGAGGAGCCCATTGGCTTGAAGAGGTTGGGGGATTGGCCAACGCTGTATGAAGGTATATCTCAGTTACCTGCACCCGCAAAAGCAAGTTGGTTCGCATTTGACCAATATTATTCCGACACGTCATTCCCTGAGATATTACCAGACGTTTTTGCTACGGCGCCACGCCATGTAATGGATGTCGGGGCCAATACCGGTAAGTTTAGTTGTGCCGCCCTCGCTTATCACCCCACGGTACAACTACATTTGGTTGACCTGGAGCAGCAACTGGCACTTGCGGAGGATACGCTGAAAGCGGCAGGCGTGCGAACCCGTGCACATTTGCATTCGGTCGATTTGCTGAATCCAGACTTGCCTTTAGCCAGGGGCATGGATGTGATTTGGATGAGCCAACTTCTCAGCTGTTTCAGCGAGTCCGCTATCGCTTCTATATTGCGTCGCGCCGCCGACGCTCTAACACCGGAAGGTCAATTACTCATCATGGATACTTTCTGGGATCGCCAGCGCTACGATATTGCATCCTATTGCCTGATCAATACGACTCCCTACTTTACCGCCATAGCGAGCGGCAACAGCAAAATTTACGAGAGTGGAGACTATATACGACTTGCAGAAGCGGTTGGTCTTCAATTGGTGACACTGCGGGAAGGTATTGGATATTGCCACTCACTGCTACGCTTTAAGCGAGCCGAAGTCGATAACCGTGTTTAAACCATGTATCGTGGTTCCCGTCTACAACCATGAGCGCGCTGTCAGCGCCGTCGTCGCAAGTCTGTTACGCCATGGGCTTCCCTGTATTTTGGTGGATGACGGAAGTGGGGCACGCTGTGCAGAAACACTTGACCACTTAGCTCAGGCGACTCCAGAGCAAATTACGCTTTTGCGACACCATAAAAATCTGGGGAAGGGGGCAGCCGTGATGACGGGCATTCGTTATGCGGCCGCCAAAGGATTTAGCCATGTTTTGCAAATAGACGCGGACGGTCAGCACAGCATTGCCGACGTTCCTCGTTTTTTGGGCGAAGCCCAAATCCGTCCAGCGTCGGTCATCACAGGTTACCCCATCTATGACGACTCGGTGCCCGCAGCTCGTTTGTATGGTCGTTACGCAACCCATATTTGGGTCTGGATTAATACGCTTTCGCTGAATATCAGGGACTCCATGTGTGGCTTCCGTGTTTACCCGGTCGACGCGATCATGCAACTTTTAAACCAAAAGACGCTAGGTTTACGCATGAACTTCGATATCGAGGTTTTAGTGAGACTCTATTGGATGGGACTTGACGTGGTCAATCTGCCGACACGGGTTGCCTATCCCAGTAATGGGATTTCTCATTTCCACGTCTGGCGCGACAATGGCCTGCTCGCGCGAATGCATGCTGTCCTTTTTTTGGGCATGTTGTGCCGAGTGCCGCAACTGCTAACGCGCAAATGGCGAGAATGATGGCGTCCACTCCTCGACATTGGGCCACTGTTAACGAAATAAGCTTCGTGGCAGGCATGCGCTTTCTCTTCTGGGTTTTCCGCATATTCGGACGCTGGCCGCTGCGCATGATCTTGTATCCGGTATTGGCGTGGTACTTAATCACTAAACCATTGCCACGCCGCGCCTCGGCTGATTTTCTGCGCCGGGTCAGCGTTCATACCCCTGCGGTAGGAACCGGTATAACAAGCGTGATGCGCCATTTTGGTTCTTTTGCGGAAAGCATTCTTGACAAGATGCTGTTGTGGAGCGGGCTGTTCAATACCGAAGATGTCCGCTTTTATGGCGAGGAAAGCATTAATCAAAGCATATGCCAAAAACGTGGGGCCTTGCTGATTTGTTCACACCTTGGCAATCTCGAACTGTGCCGCGTTCTTTCGACCCAGCGCAAGGATTTGAAATTAACCCTGCTGGTGCATACCAAGCATGCGCAAGCCTTCAATCACATGCTAGCTCAGCTCAATCCGGACAGTCAGTTGAATCTGTTGCAGGTAACCGAAATATCGCCCATGACCGTGGTCAACTTGGCAGAAACAATTGCGCAAGGTGGAATCGTGGTAATCGCCGGAGATCGTATACCGGTTGCTTTAAATCCGCGGGTGGCATTAGTCAATTTTCTTGGATCCCCCGCCGCCTTTCCCGTTGGCCCGTATGTCTTGGCAAGCATCTTACAATGTCCGGTGTATCTTCTGTTTTCGTTGCGCAGTAGCGGCAAGTCAGAGGTGCATTTCGAATTATTCCGCGAATCAATACGAGTACCGCGCAGGGGACGTGACGCCGCGCTGGCAGCGCTGGCAGGCGAATATGCAGCACGCCTTGAGCATTTTTGTTTACACGAGCCTCTGCAATGGTTCAACTTCTTCGACTTTTGGAATTTACCCAGAATGGATATCATCGATGCATCTCGCTGATTTAAAAGCTATCTCACGTACGGTCCAGTTCGATCGGACCTACTTAAACATTGAAGACATAGTTGATATAGCCAGCGGTGCGGCTAGCGCAAGGTTGTCAGAGGACTCAGCGTTTCGTGCTGTCATCACCCGCGGTGCGGATTTTCTTGATCGCTTGTTGCGCGAGGATGGCGCTATTTACGGGGTCACGACTGGTTACGGCGACTCCTGTACGGTGACCATACCGCCCGAGTTGGTAGAAGAACTGCCGCGTCACTTGTACACCTTTCATGGTTGCGGGCTTGGTGAATATTTTGATCCGTCTCAAACGCGGGCGGTGATGGCAGTCCGGTTGGCATCTTTGTGCAAGGGCTTTTCCGGGGTCAGCGTTGAATTGCTGGAGCAAATCGCCCGCCTGCTCAACGCGGGGCTGCTACCCCTTATTCCGTCTGAAGGCTCGGTTGGCGCTAGCGGTGATTTGACACCCCTGTCCTATCTCGCAGCTGTGCTGTGCGGTGAACGAGAAGTTTGGGTCGACGGTCTTCATGTGTCCGCAGAGAAGGCGCTGCGAGAGGCAGGCATTTCCCCCATAAGGCTGCGGCCCAAGGAAGGTCTTGCCATCATGAATGGCACGGCGGTGATGACGGCCCTTGCCTGTCTCGCATATAGTCGTGCTGCTTATCTGACCAAACTGACTACGCGCATTACGGCGATGGCATCGTTCGCGCTGGATGGCAATGCACATCACTTCGACGCCACCTTATTCTCCGTCAAACCTCATCCCGGCATGCAGCAAGTTGCGGCGTGGCTACGTGAAGATTTACCAACTGATCAATGGGAACGTAATGGCAACCGCATCCAGGATCGTTATTCAATTCGCTGCGCGCCGCACGTGATTGGGGTATTGGCTGATGCCTTGCCCTGGTTCCGCTCATCTATCGAAAATGAGCTTAATAGCGCCAACGACAATCCCATTATAGATCCCGAAGGGGAGCGCGTCCTCCATGGGGGACACTTCTATGGAGGGCATATCGCATTCGCAATGGATAGCATGAAAAACACGGTGGCCAATCTGGCCGATCTGATGGACCGGCAAATGGCCTTGCTGGTTGACAGCCGCTATAACCACGGTCTGCCACCTAATCTGTCCGGCGCCGTAGGGACGCGCGCAACCATCAATCATGGATTAAAAGCACTCCAGATCAGCGCTTCGGCCTGGACAGCCGAAGCACTCAAATTAACCATGCCGGCATCGGTATTTTCACGCTCGACAGAGTGTCATAACCAGGACAAGGTAAGCATGGGCACGATAGCAGCGCGCGACTGTCTACGTGTCCTCGAATTAACTGAGCAAGTGACTGCTGCGCTCTTGATCACAGTTCGTCAGGGGGTTTGGCTGCGTTGTCGGGTGAACCCAACGATCGTTCCACAAGCTGCCTTAGCGAAGATGCAAGAGATCTTGAGTGGAGATATTGCCGTGATTGAGGAAGATCGCCGACTAGAACCAGACCTCCGCATACTATTGGCGCGTATTCGTAGCCAGGCATGGAAACTGTATGAGTAAAAAGACGCATGGAGGCAATTGGTTTGCCGAGGTTGAAATGCAGGTGCAGTTTTTTGATCTCGATCCGATGGAGATTGTCTGGCACGGAAGATATGTGAAGTATCTCGAAGTGGCGCGCTGCGCTTTACTGGACCAGATTGGGTACAACTATATTCAGATGAAAGCATCCGGCTTTGCATGGCCGGTGATCGACATGCATTTACGTTACGCTGCTCCTGCAACCTTTGGCCAGCACCTCAAATTGCGCGCTGAAATCGTTGAATGGGAAAACCGCCTGAAAATCGATTACCTGATTACGGATGCGATAAGTGGAAAGCGCTTGAATCTAGCCAGTACAACTCAAGTCGCAGTGGAGATAAAGAGTGGGGAAATGTGCTTTGTGTCTCCATCAGTTTTATTCCAAAAATTGGGGGTCCGACCCACGTGAAACAACTTTTTGTGGGAATTCTCCTGCTAGCGTCCTCAACGGTGCTTCTCGCTAGCTCGCCGATTATGGAAATCGAGGCAATGCTGGTAAAGCCCAAAGTCTTATGCGGCCGTTTCGACCAGAGCAAAACACTGATAGGCATGAAAAAACCGCTGAGTTCAAACGGGCGCTTCTGCGTCGTTTCAGGCAAAGGGGTATTGTGGCGCACCTTACAGCCATTTCCAAATACGTTGCGCCTCACACGCGATGAAATCGTGCATTTTCAAGGCGATCGCGTCGCTATGCGCCTGGACGCTAAAGCTGAACCTGTGGTGCGCATGATCAATAGCGTCCTCTTCTCCTTGCTTGCTGGAGATCTCACTCAATTGGAAACGTTATTCGAGGTCGATGGCAGTATCGATGGCCACAGTTGGCAAGTAGCGTTAAAAGCGCGCCAGCCCGCGTTGGCCAAGGCGATCGGCAGTATCAAGCTCGACGGTGCCGCCTTTGTAAAGACCATTAACATTGATGAAGCAAGTGGCGATCGCACAGCCATCGTTTTTTCGGCGATACAGGTTGGTGACGCGGGCATGACCTCTGAAGAAGCAGCGTTATTTTGAGCAAAAGTAAAACTTGCGCGTGGCTTTGGGCAGTGGTGGTGTGCCTGCTGTTGGCTCACAACGCCTACTTATGGCTCGGCAAACGTATCGTACCGGATACTGATATTCTGGCTTTGCTACCGGTGCAAGAGCGTGATCCCGTCTTGCAGAAATCATTTACTCACATGGTAGATGCGGCTCAACAACGCATTGTGGTGCTGATCGGTGCAGCTAATTGGACTGATGCCAGAAGCGCCGCTGACGCCTACAGCAGAATGTTGGAGACCCGCACAGATCTATTAGAGGTGACTCCAGTCAGTGATGAGAGACACAACGACTGGTTTTCGTTGTTTCAGCAGCATCGGCTAACTTTATTGACTTCTAAACAGGAGACACAGTTATCCGAAGAACCCACGAGTTTTTGGCTCGAATCCTCACTTAGCAGGTTATATAGTCCCTTTGGTGGCCCCAAACTAGGCGCTTGGCAAGACGATCCGTTTGGTCTGTTTAGCGGTTGGGCTCAAGAGAGAGCGCAGGAAACCCCGGTGCGGCCACGGGACGGCTACTTATTTGTGGCGGATGCCCAGAACCAATATGTGCTGCTGCCTTTGATGCTAAAAGTCCCGGCATTCTCAATTACGGCACAGCGTGCCGTTTTGCCATTATTGGAACAGGCACACGTCGCCGCTCGCGCGGCTGTGCCGGATGTCGAACTGATTAGCGCTGGCGTAATTCTGCATGCCGCCTCGGCAAGCACTCAGGCCAGCGGTGAGGTGTCCACAATTGGCATTGGATCACTAGTCGGTATTGTTTTGTTGATGTGGTTAACCTTCCACTCCTTTAAACCGGTTTCATTAATCCTGCTGTCAATCGGCATAGGCTGCCTTGGCGCATTTTCGATCTGCTGGCTACTGTTTGAGCCGGTGCACTTACTGACATTGGTGTTTGGAGCTAGCTTGATTGGCGTGGCTCAGGACTACGGGATTTATTTTATGTGCAACCGTCTCGATGCCAATACCAAACTGGATTCTCCCGCGCTGTTAAGAAAGTTGCTACCGAGCTTATGCCTGACACTGCTGGCGGCAGTTATCGGCTATATGGGAATAGCGCTTACGCCATTTCCTGGATTGCGCCAGATGGCAGTGTTTTCCTCCCTTGGCCTGATTTTCGCATGGCTTACGGTTGTATTCTGGTTCCCCTTTTTAATTGGTCCAGGCACGCTTAAAAGCGGAAGACTAGCGCGACATTACAGTAGTGCACTTGCACGCTGGCCGCTGCTGCGGATGAATAAAACAAGTCTTGGAATTGCAGTCATTTTTGGTTTTTTCGCACTGCTGGGAATTGTACGCCTCGACGCAAATGATGATATTCGCTTGCTGCAAAGTTCTCCGAAACAACTGATTAGTGACCAGATCAAATTAAGCAAGCTGCTGGATGCGCCGACGCCGGTTCAGTTTTATCTCGTTCGGGGGTCGTCGCCGGAAGCCGTGCTTCAGCGGGAAGAAACGCTCAAACAACGTCTTGACACACTGATTGTTCAGCAACATATTTCTGCCTATCAGGCAATATCGAACTGGGTACCCTCCATGCGGACGCAGACCACCCGCCTCACGCTGCTGGATAAAAAAATACTCAGCGATGGGGGTCCGTTAAGCGATCTTGCACAGCAGATAGGCGAAGGGCCGGAGTGGGCCGCTAATACCAAGGCACTGCTGCTAGCCGCTGCCGCTCCGTTGGCCGTTAATGATTTTCTAAGGTCACCTGCCAGCGAGCCTTGGCGTCACTTGTGGCTCGGTCAAATTGAAGGGGGGTATGCCAGCATTGTCGCGCTGCGTGGGCTCAACTACGCTGGACTGCCGCTTGTATCGCATGCAGCCACTGGACTGGAAGGCGTGCAATGGGTTGACAAAGTTAGCGAGATTTCTTCCGTGCTGGGGCGCTATCGCCAGTACATGGGGTGGGTCTTGATAGGGGCGTATCTCATGATATTTGGGCTCTTGTATCCCCGCTATCGCCACAATACATGGCGTGTCCTAGCGCCACCTGCCTTAGCGAGTATCGGTACGCTCGCTCTACTGGGTTATGCAGGCCAGAATCTGCAATTGTTCCACGTACTACCCATGATGCTCCTGCTCGGCATCGGAGCTGACTATGGGATCTTCATGCAAGAACATCGCGACCACCACAACCATGCGCGATGGTTAACCGTTGGATTGTCTGCTGCGAGCACGATATTATCATTTGGTTTGCTGAGCTTGAGCCAAACCCCGGCGCTGCAGGCTTTTGGATTGACAATGCTGATTGGTATAACACTGGTGTGGATAATTATTCCATGTTTTAGGCTAATTCAACGTTCACATGTTCCGACTAAGAAGGCTACGAATATTAGAGATTCCGATCAGAGGTACTGGTATGGCGAAACCACCCGCGGCCGTTCTTCCGCGTCAATGATCTCCTCATCGAAGCGCGCCGTTATTCCGAAAATATTACGGCGCGACATATGAACGATATTAAGCACGCTCTTACAACATTTTACTTCTTATGTGTCCTGAAGTGAAAAGGTTGCTCATGGTAATTGCCCTGCTTTCTCTGGCAGCTTGCTCAACTAGGCAATCACCAGCGCGACTGGCGCTTAAGTTGGCGCCAGCCGCGCTTGAGGAAGTGATCAGTGTGCAACAACATTTGCTTGTAGAGCGCGGTGGGCGTACCGACGAACTGGATGCGGCGCTAGAGGTCGATGCCGAACATCTTGAATTGGTCGGCATGGCATTTGGGCAGCGGATTCTCTCCCTGAGTTACGACGGCAAAGTTATGACGTCATGGCGCCATCCCATGTTGCCTCCGCAAGTTCAGATAGAAGATATCCTGGAAGATCTGCAGCTCACGTTATGGCCGGCAGAAGCGATTCAGTTGGCTCTGCCGTCCGGATGGCGTATCGAAGAACAGCATTTACGCCGGACGCTATATAGGGACAATGCGCCAGTCACGGTCATTAGTTACAGCACCAAACAAAGGTGGAGCGGGTTGGTCGTTCTGGAGAACTTGCGTTATCACTATCGCCTGACGATACAGTCTGTACCAATAGCTAATTGAATGGGCCGGTCAATAGTTGGCAGGGTTTTCTAGTTCTGAGGTGGGTTAAATATATTGGAATCAATGATTTTCTATCTAAACAGTTGCGGGATTTTGTGTGCTCTGGGGGACACGCATGCGGCAATTAAGGAGGATCTTTTGGAACGTCCCCACAGCGGGGTGCGGACAACTGTTGCATGGTCGGAAGGGCGCCTATTGTCGCTTGGCCAAGTAGACGCAATTCTACCACTGATGGATCATTTGCCAATTCATGAGCGCAGCCGTAACAATCAACTGGCTTTGGCCGCGTTGGCCCAAATTCGACCAGCAGTCGAGGCTGCGATCGGTCATTACGGCGCAGGCCGGGTCGGAATTGTTATTGGCACCAGCACATCTGGGATCGCTGAAGCGGAAAGTGCAATGCGTGAATGTGCTGCTAACGGTAGCTTACCCGCCACATTCCACTACAGTCAGCAGGAAATGGGTTCTTTGGCCACCATGCTTGCAACTGAAACGGGGATTGGAGGGCCTGCATACGTCCATTCCAGTGCGTGTTCATCAAGCGCTAAAGCAATGGCCAGCGCGGCACGATTGATCAAGATGGGTTTATGTGACGCGGTACTAACGGGCGGGGTCGATTCTCTATGCAGCTTCACCGTAGCCGGCTTTTCCGCGCTGGAATCGGTCAGCGCAGCTCCATGCAATCCGTTCAGCGTCAACAGAAATGGTATAAACATCGGTGAGGGGGCTGCCTTATTTCTGATGAGCCGTGAACCTGCAACGGTGGCCCTACGCGGTTGGGGCGAGTCGTCCGATGGTTATCACATATCGGCCCCAGACCCGTCTGGCAGAGGTGCACTTTTAGCGATGGCAGAAGCACTGAAGCGCGCTGGGATTACGCCAGATCAAGTCGACTACATCAATATGCATGGCACAGCAACGGTAAAAAATGATGCGATGGAGGCGCGCGCGACGCACGCGCTGTTTGGCGCGGGGGTGCCGGTCAGTTCGACCAAGCCATTCACCGGGCATGCGCTCGGTGCCGCGGCGGCGATTGAAGCAGCCTTATGCTGGCTCGCCATGCAGGATGATAACCCTGCCGGCAAACTGCCGGTTCATTTATGGGATGGGGTAAAGGATCCGGATTTGCCGACTCTGAACGTCGTGACACCTGGCATGCGGCTAGGCAGGCCACTTCGCTGGGCTCTTAGCAATTCATTTGCGTTTGGAGGCTCGAATGCGGTCCTCGTGCTGGGAAGAGAGCACTCATGACTCTGCCTGAGATCCGGACACTCATTCCGCATTCGGGAGAGATGATTTTGCTTGATCGCCTGATCTGGGCTGATACAGAAAACCTGTGTGCTGAAGTTATTATCAGAACCGAAAGTTTGTTTTTTGATGGTTGCGGGGTAGGCGCCTGGGTAGGGATCGAATATATGGCGCAAGCGATTGCAGCATACGCTGGCTATTCGGCACAGCAACGAGGAGACCCAATTAAGATTGGGTTCTTGCTAGGTACGCGACGCTATGAACCAATCCTTCCTATTTTCGTTCTGGGCAGCGTATTGCAGATTCATGTGCACTGCGCTTTGCAAGACTCTAATGGTTTAGGGGCATTTGAATGTCATATCGATGATATGAGTAGAACCTCCGACAAGCCCATGGTGTCAGCAACAGTCACGGTGTTTCAGCCCGAGAATGTCAATGACTTTCTCTAAGACCATAGAAAAGGGAAGAGTTATGAATAAAAGCGTACTGGTGACAGGATCGTCGCGCGGCATCGGCAAAGCGATCGCGTTGCGCTTGGCGCTGGACGGTTATGATGTAATTCTACATTGTCGCACCCAGCGAGCCGAAGTAGAAATAGTCGAGCAAGAGATCGTTGTCATGGGGCGCTCCCCACGGATCTTGCAGTTTGATATCAGCGATCGTGAGGCGGCGGCGGCGGTGCTGGAAGTCGATATCAACACTCACGGTTGCTATTACGGCGTCGTTTGTAATGCTGGCGTCGTCCGCGACAATGCATTTCCGGCGATGTCGGGCGAGGATTGGGATATCGTCCTAAAAACCAATCTGGACGGATTTTACAATATCCTCAATCCGTTAGTAATGCCGATGGTGCGACGCCGACAGGCAGGGCGGATCGTGACCATAGCATCGGTTTCGGGCATGATTGGCAACCGCGGGCAGGTCAACTATAGCGCGGCCAAGGCAGGAATCATAGGAGCCACCAAGGCTTTAGCGTTGGAACTGGCCAAGCGCGCGATTACCGTCAATTGCGTGGCGCCAGGATTAATTGAGACCGACATGACGAAGGACGTTCCACTTAGTGAGGCCCTCAAGCTCATACCGGCGGGTCGCGTAGGAAAACCGGAAGAAGTCGCGGCGGTGGTCAGCTTTTTGATAGGCGAGGATGCCGCATATATCACACGTCAGGTAATCTCCGTCAATGGGGGTCTCGCATGAACTGGCGGGTGGCCGTTACCGGCATGGCTGGTATTAGCCCAATTGGGAATGATTGGGCGAGCGTTCGTGACCGGCTAGGACAGTATCGCAATGCTGTCATCCGAATGACGGAGTGGGCCGATTATGAAGGTTTGCACACTCAATTGGGTGCGCCGGCTGCAGAGTTTGAGTTGAGTGCCCGATATAACCGCAAAGCAATCCGTAGTATGGGACGGGTCGCACTGATGGCAACTCGGGCCAGCGAGTTTGCTCTGGCTGACGCTGGGCTGATTGACGATCCATTGGTTCAAAGCGGAGCGATGGGGATCGCATTTGGTTCCTCAGCCGGCACCCCCAGCGCTATTGGGGATTTTGGCCGCATGATGCAAGACCGCACTACTAAAGGCATCAACGCGACCACCTATATCAAAATGATGTCGCATACGGCGCCCGTTAATATTGGGGTCTTTTTTGGTGTCACTGGCCGTGTGATTACAACATCGAGCGCATGCACTTCGGGTAGCCAAGGCATTGGTTACGCGTATGAGGCCATCCGCAGCGGAAGACAGTGCGCGATGATCGCCGGCGGTGCGGAAGAATTATGCGCGACCGAGGCTGCGGTTTTCGATACCTTGTTCGCGACCAGTACTCGTAACGATGCTCAAGGCACAACACCCCGCCCTTTCGATACAGAGCGTGACGGTTTGGTAATCGGTGAAGGCGCCGGCTGTCTGATTCTTGAAGAGATGGAACACGCGCAAGAGCGGGGCGTCAGGATTTACGCCGAGCTGGTTGGGTTTGGCACTAATAGCGATGGCAACCATGTGACCCAGCCAAATTCTGCAACTATGAAAACGGCAATGCAACTCGCGTTGGCGGATGCTGGTTTGCAACCCTCGGACATCGGCTATATCAATGCGCACGGTACGGGAACCCAGCAGGGTGACATCGCCGAATCACACGCTACTCTACAGGTGTTCGGAAAACACGTCCCGATCAGTTCCTTAAAAAGTTATATGGGCCATACTCTTGGTGCTTGCGGTGCGCTGGAGGCTTGGATCAGCATCGAAATGATGCGGGAAGGCTGGTTCGCGCCAACCATCAATTTGGAGCAGGTCGATACACAATGTGCGGCGCTTAATTACATCATGGGACGGGGAAGTAAGCTGGAATGCGACTATGTGATGTCGAATAATTTCGCGTTCGGTGGGATCAATACATCATTGATCTTCAAGCGTCACTGCTAAGCAGCTGCACAGGGTCTTGAAGCATATAATTTAGGGGGAAGAATGAAAAGTAGAATCTCAATCGTACTTATATCCAGTGTTGTATTGATTGCTTTCGCACCGGCGCATGCACGCGACACTAAGCATATGATGCCAATTGCAGCAGCAATGGCTGATAATAATGCGCGTGAAAGACTTGGCGATACGGTTAAATTTTATTTTGCTAACCAATCGACCCCACACATAATTGAAAGGCTTGGTACCGAAACGACCAGCGTGAAAACTAATTCAGTTGGCAAATCTGCTGAAAAATCTTGTAACTGGGTGTTCCTGTCCGCTATGTTAGCCTTCCAAAAGCGCGCTATCGAGAAGGGTGCAAACGCCGTTGTCAATATTGTCAGCAATTACAATCATTTGCAAATGTCGAGTTCTACCGAGTTCGAATGTCACGATGGCGTCATAATGTCAGGTGTAGCATTCAAGGGCGACCTCGTGAAGATAGGGATAAGTGATCCGTCTTAGACACACATGATTACGCAAACAATAGCCGCTGTATGGCTAGTGGATGCGCGGACCGTGAGCCCCTACGAGTTGGGCCAATTTCGTGGTTGGTTCACTGCGAGTGAAGAGTTACGTTATAAGCGCTTTGTACGAGCCCAGCGGCAACGCCAGTTTTTTATTGGACGTGTCCTGCTCAGATTGGCTTTAAGCAAATTGCTTGGCGTGTCAACCGATATGTTGAGCCTCACCGAGCAACCTAGCCGTGCGCCGCTGTTGACATTATCCAACCAATTACTCACTACTCCGGGTTTTAGCCTGTCGCATAGCGGAGATTGGATCGCCTGTGCGGTCAGCGCCAGCACGATGCTGGGGCTAGATGTTGAGGTCGTCAACCCTATGCGCGATATTTTTGGTATGGCCAACCAAGCGTTTGATTCTGAGGAGGTCATACGGCTATACGATTTGCCAGAAGAAGAGCGCATTATCGCGTTTCACCATCTTTGGGTCGAGAAGGAGGCCCGCTACAAGCTTGGTGAATGCGAGGCTCCGACGTGCGCTATTTTGCCCCACCATGCGGACCTTTCCATCGCCCTATGCAGCGCAAAACCGCTGTCAGCCTTGCCGATGATTGTATTAACCACATTTGCGCAGGACCAACCTATTTTTAACAACCTATAGCCATATTTTCACAAGTCTCACGTCGACCGACTCCCTCATCTTCCTCTAGTGGAGTCCCATACCAATCCGAAAATTAGCACCTCAGTACAATGGGCAACGTCCCAGAAAAACGTAAGATATCGGGATGTTCGATTTCGCCTAAAGCCTCGTAGCCGCTCTGGATTAAATCAGGGTAACAATGGCAGCATTCTTGGGTTAACACACTTCAAAGAAAGTAGCACGAATTCATTTCGGGATAGGTGTATGCCCTATCTTCTTACCGTAGAAAGAAGAATTTTAGAAGTATAGACTTAAAAAATTGCTTACCTGTGAACACAGATAAAAGACTGAAACCGCCATGAAACGAATCACTCTTTTTTTGCTAGTTATTTTTATGCTGGGCGGTTGCGGAACTACCGTGCGCTCGAATGTATCAACATTCCATGAACTTCCTTCTAACACACAAATGTCTTATGCTATGCGGCTCTCAAAAGCACAAGAGAGAAGTTTGGAATACAAAACATACGCTAATATTATTAAAAGGAATCTGGAAACCAAAAAGTTTCTTGAAGTGCCACTTGAGCAAGCTGAATTAGTTGTGCTGTTCAGTTATGGAGTTGGCGACGGGAAAGAAACAACTACGGTTGAGAATACGAAAGACAAATTTCTAGCAACCTCTTCGATACCTGACAATGGTGTCGGGAAGAACACCGGTCCCTCACGGAAAAACGATCGCATGCATTATCTTAAGCTTGAAATGGTTGATGCCGTCCAATACAAGGAAAATGGAACCATTCACCAGGTTTATGAAGCAAGGGTAACCAGTCCAAGTCGGAAGGTGCAACTTGCCGCTGTCTTCCCGTACATGGCGCAGTCATTATTTGAGGACTTTCCGGGGAAGACAGGAAGTGTCCGCAAATCTACCGTCATATTCAAAAACGAATAGAGCTTCACCGCATACAATCTCCCCAACCCTCGGTTCCCAAAAATTTGAAAACTTTCCCTAAAATTTAATCGGATATGGCCCACTGGCCCTACCCCACAAAACAGCACCAAATAAAAAAACTTACTAACACAAGTTATGCTAAGCAGCCGCATATAAGTGTCACAGAGTTCGATGAGCTAAGGAGGAATGATGAAAATAATAATAATTGCGTTATTGGCAGTTTTGATGGTCGGATGTACAACCCAAACCCCCCAGCCGACGGGAACGTGACATACTTCAACAAGAACTCTTGCCGGCGCAATGGGTATCACGTTGATCTGCTAAGAATTGTGTAGCCACCCGTTGAGTGAGTCTTCATGTTAATTTTGACATGGAGGCAAAATATGAAGAAGCGATTTAGCGTAAGTAGGACGTTGGGCATTTTCCTTCTGCATCCACGCAGACACTACCTCGGGTGTGATTGCAGACAACCTGAGCGGCATGAGCGCTGCCAAAGGGCCTGCCTGTTTCGTGCCTTGTCCCTGTTTGCGTTTACTTCCGCTCAGGCGAGCGATGTTTACAGGGGCCCGCAGAGAAGAATTGGCGGCTTTTTCGAAGCGTCTCGGCTGCAACTAACCCGCTAGCCTTGGCCAAGCGTGGGTCAATCCCCTGGTCAATCAGAGATTGCAGTCGGCGAGCTTCTCGTCGAGCGCTAGCAATGTCCCAAACCTCAACATTGCCGATTGTCATCCTCAGATCCGTACCGTTGAATGGACTCTGAAAGATATAAGCTTTTGCGCCGCAGGTAACACGCACTGCAAGCATTTTAGTTTCTGTATCCCACAGAAAAGCCTGCTTGACGTGAGGTGGAAGGTTAAAAGCTAAAATTCTAGGAGGAGTAAGTTTTTCCCGCGCCATAGTAATTCCATGTAAGTGCTGGTGTAAGTAAATTTTTACCACAGCAATCCATTAGAATCAATAATTAGATAAAGAGAAAACGTCCTATTTGTGCGTGAATCCGGGTATTTGCACGATCTTAATAATGCATATCTATGAGAATCTATGAGATAATTTTCGGACTGTTAATCCGCAGGTCCCAGGTTCGAGCCCTGGTCGGGGAGCCAAAGAATCAAGGGCTTACGTTAAAACCGTGAGCCATTTGTTTTAATGGGACACTAATGGGCCACTTAGAACTAATACACCCTGCCTCCTAGCAGCCTGTCGGACTTAGTCGCACCAATGAGGTGAAATCGTCGAAATCTGG